>DASPQQ010000186.1:0-4977 GCA_035624885.1 Bryobacteraceae bacterium
ACCCAGCCCCAGCCGCCGTTCATGCGCTTGATGTACCACACGATTTCGTCCGGCAGGTTGGCCGACCAGGTGATGATGAGCTGGCCGAAATTCGTGTAGGCCCAGAGCATCACGAAAGCGAACATGAGCTTGCCGAGATCGTGGAAGTGCTTCTTCGTGAGCGCGTGCTTCATCGGCTCGAAGCGCGCCAGCAGCACCAGGGTCGCGGTGATGACGCACAGCGCCGTAAGCCCCATGCTGACCACCTGAATGAACGCGTACATCGTCGAGAACCAGTGCGGCTCGAGCACCATCAGGTAATCGACGGCGCAGAAGGTGGTCAGGAAGAAGAAGGCGACCACGCCGAACGCGCTCAGCGCCTCGAGCTTCTTCGAATACTGCATGTCCTTCGTGTCGGCTTCGGCCTTCGACCACTTCGTCAGCAGGAAGGTCATGCCGATCCAGAACAGAACGAAGATCGCCCAGCGTCCCCACAGGAACGGCACGTTGAGGTAAAGGCCCTTCTGCTGGATGCGCTTGTCGGCCTGTCCGGCCGGCGTCAGCCACCAGTACATCCTGTCGGCGAAGAACAGCAGAGGCAGGAAACCGAACGCCATCACGTACAGCGTCTTGGCGCCGGCTTCGAGCGGCTTGCGGATCATGGTGCCCCAGGCGCCGCCGGTCAGATACTGCGTCATCAGAGCCAGGAGGCAGCCGGCGCCCGCGCCGAACCACATCCAGAACCCGACGAGCCAGGAGCGCAGGAACTGCTCCGGCCCCACCATGAAATATCCCGCCACGAGGAGCGCGAGGAAAACCAGCCCGACGAACGCAGACGTGTTCTGGTATTTCTTCAGCGTTTCAATCAACTGAGGTGGCGTCGCGTAACTGTGAGTGGTCGTCGTCATCTTCTCTCTGGTTGCTTCCCAGGCCGCGCGCCGGCGCCAATCGCGCCCGGAACTCCGCTCGGTGTGGCTGGTTGATTCGGGAAATCGGTTACGTCCTCGTCCGGCGGCGCGATCGGTTCGTGCTCGATGGCGGGCGAGGTCTGGCCCGCCGCCGGAATGCGGCGCTGCGAAGCCGCCGACAGATCGGAAAGAGTGGCGTGCTCGGCGTACTGCAGGGCCCGGATATAGGCCACGATCGCCCAGCGGTCGCGCGGCTGGATCTGCGACGCGTAATTCAGCATCCCGCCATAGCCGTTCGTGATCACGTCGTAGAAGTGGCCGACGGGCGCCTCGCGGAGCCGGTCCGTGTGATACGACGGCGGCTGCTTGAAGCCGCGCCGCACGATCATGCCGAGACCGTTGCCGATGCGTCCGTGGCAGGGCGCGCAGTAAACGTTGAAGCGCTGCTGGCCGCGGCGAAGCACTGCTTTGTCGATCGCCAGCGGGAATTCCGTAATGTCCTTCCCGTCGGCGTCCTTGCCCTCATAGAAGGCGGTGTCTTCATTCAGCGTACCGCGCGCGATGGTGCCTTCCAGCGGCTGCCGTTCGCTGCGGCCGTCGGCGAAGAAGTCGCTCGGGCGCTGCGGCCGGTACTTCGGCTGATCCTGCATGTCGAGACGCGAGCAGGCAGCGAGCGCCAGACTGGCGGCGGCAAGTACGGCTGTTTTCAAAAATGCCGTCGAAAGGATTCTCATCGGGGCACGTCCGCAATTTCTTCGGGATTCAGGCTCTGCAGGAACTTGAGCGTCTCGCCGTAGTCGAACCGCGGATCGGCTGTTTCGATGCAGAGGAAAAACTTGTTGCGCGAAGCGTTATTGAAACGGTCCACGTTGAACACCGGATGGTAGGGCCGCGGCAGGCCGTTCAGCACGATCATGCTGATCGCCGCCGTCAGACCGCCGAACAGAATCGTCAGCTCGAAGGTGACGGGGATGTACATCGGCACGCTGATCAGCGGGCGTCCGCCGATATTCAGCGGCAGCGCCACCGCCTGCACCCACGAGGCGAGACCGAAACCGGTGCAGGCGCCCACGATGCCCGCAATCAGGGTGCAGAGCGAGACCCGGTTGTCGTGCAGATCCATCGCGTCGTCGAGTTCATGCAGAGGCATCGGAGAGTAAGCGTCGAACCGCCGGAACCCGGCTTCGCGCGCTTTCCGCGCCGCCGCCACCAGCTGACCCGGCGTCTCGAATTCCGCCATCAGACCGTAGAGCGGGTGTACCGCTTCGAGTGTCTCGATGCTCATCGGGCAGGCACCTCCTTGACGCGCGCTCCGGGCAGGAGCATGCGCAGTTCAAAGATCGTGATCATCGGCAGCGCTCTCACGAACAGGAAGATCATGAAGAGGAAGAAGCCGATCGTTCCGAAGAACACCGCGAAGTCCCAGATGGTTGGTACATACATGCCCCAGCTCGAGGGCAGGAAGTCGCGGTGCAGGCTCGTCACCACGATGACGAAGCGCTCGAGCCACATGCCGATGTTGACCACGATCGAGATAATCCAGAGAATCCCCGGGCTCGTGCGGATCTTCTTGAACCACAGGAACTGCGGAGTAATGATGTTGCAGAAAATCAGGCACCAGTAGAAGGCCGCGTAGGGACCGGTCATGCGGTTCAGGATCATGAACCGCTCGTACTGATCGGCGCTGAAGTAGCCGAAGAAGGCTTCCATCATGTAGCCGTAACCGACGATCAGGCCGGTGGCCAGCGTCACCTTCGCCATGTTGTTCAGGTGGCGCATGGTGATGATGTCTTCGAGCCCGTAGAACTTGCGCGCCGGAATCATCAGCGTCAGCACCATGGCGAACCCGGAGTAGATGGCGCCCGCGACGAAGTAGGGCGGGAAGATCGTCGTATGCCAGCCGGGCAGCATCGAGACCGCGAAGTCGAAGCTGACGACCGTGTGGACCGAGACGACCAGCGGCGTCGCCATGCCGGCCAGCAGCAGCGAAGCCTTTTCATACCGCTGCCAGTGGCGGGCCGAACCGCGCCAGCCCATGGCCAGCATGCCGTAGACCCGCTTCTGCCACATCGGCTTCGCCGAATCGCGCAGCGAGGCGAAGTCCGGAATCAGACCCATGAACCAGAAGACCGCCGAAATCGTGAAGTAGGTCGAAACCGCGAACACGTCCCAGAGCAGCGGGCTGCGGAACTGCGGCCAGAGGTCCATCGTGTTGGGATACGGGAACAGCCAGTAAGCCAGCCACGGACGGCCGGTGTGCAGCACCGGGAACATGCCGGCGCACATGACCGCGAAGATCGTCATCGCTTCGGCGAAGCGGTTGATCGCGTTGCGCCAGCTCTGATTGAGCAGCAGCAGAATCGCCGAAATCAGCGTTCCGGCGTGGCCGATACCGATCCACCAGACGAAGTTGATGATCGCAAAGCCCCAGCCGACCGGGATGTTGATGCCCCAGACGCCGACGCCCTTGATGAACAGCCACGTGGCGCCCGCCGCGAGGCCCTGCAGCAGCCCGAACGACACGAGCAGCCCGAACACCCATCCGAGCGTGATCTTGCGCTTGAGAACAATGCCGCCGACTTTGTCCGATACCGACGCAAGGCTGTGGCCTTCGTCGATTACCGGGCCGACGTGTATGGAATCTGGCAGCTCGACCGGCTGTGACATATTAGCTTTCTTTCAACTCCGGATTGGGGTTGCGGATCTCAGTGAGATAAGTCGTACGCGGGCGCGTGTTGAGCTCGCCCAGCAGCGAGTAATTCAGGCTCGAACGCTTCCATTCGGCAACCTGGCTCTTCGGATCGTTCAGATCGCCGAAGCTGATCGCCTGCGACGGGCAGACGGCCTGGCAGGCCGTGATGATTTCGCCGTCGCGCACCCTGCGGTCGTCCTTCTCCGCCGTGATCTTCGCGTAATTGATGCGCTGCACGCAGTACGAGCACTTTTCCATGACGCCGCGGCTTCTGACCGTGACGTCCGGATTGCGCTGCAGCTTGATGCTTTCCGTCTCCCAGTCGGTGAAGAGCAGGAAGTTGAAGCGGCGAACCTTGTACGGACAGTTGTTCGAGCAGTAGCGGGTGCCGACGCAACGGTTGTACACCATGTTGTTCAGCCCTTCCTGATCGGTTTCCGTCGCCGCCACCGGGCAGACGATTTCGCACGGCGCGTCTTCGCACTGCACGCAGGCGACCGGCTGGAAGTACGTCGTCGGATTCTCCGGCGTGCCTTCGTAGTAGCGGTCGATGCGCAGCCAGTGCATTTCGCGCGTCACCAGAACCTGTTCCTTGCCCACCACCGCGATGTTGTTTTCCGCCACGCAGGCCACCACGCAGGCATTGCAGCCCACGCAGGCCGTGAGGTCGATCGCCATGCCCCACGCGTAGCCCTTGTACTGGAAGGTTTCGGGGAAGATGGTCAGACCCGTGTTCGGCGTCTCGCTCTTCTTCTGCGAGAAGTAGGGATCGTTCCTGAACTCGTCCAGCGTTCCGGCATGCACCGGTTCGCGGCCTTCCATCGTGAAGTGGTGCTGCACGGCGGCCAGCTTGAGCGTCTTGTCCAGCTTGCGCACCGTCGCGCCCGTCGCATAGTAAGGATTCGCGGCCGGACGCAGCGGATAAACATTGAATCCCGCGCCATTGCCCGCGCGGCCCGAACGCGTGCGCCCGAAGCCGAGGCTCAGACCGATCGAGCCATCCGGCTGACCGGGCACGCGCCAGACGGCGCCCCACACCGTGTGGCCGTTATAGTCGATCGCCACCAGATCCTGATCGGTGACCTGCAGCGCTTCCGCCGTCTTCTGGCTGACCACCACGACGTTGTCCCACGTCATGCGCGTGATCGGCCGCGGCAGTTCCTGCAGCCACGCATTATTGGCGTAGCGTCCATCGAGGATATAAGGATCGCTGTGGAAGGAAAGTTCGTAGCTGCCGCTGCCGCCGGATGGCGCCGCACCCGCGGCGGGCATCTTCGCGGTTGCATTCACGGCAGGGAGAGCGGAGTCTCTGATGAAGCCGTCGTGCACCGAGCGCCGCCACCAGGTTTCGAAGTCCGCGCCGGTGTGCTTCGACTGCCAGTATTCCCGCACCACCGA
>DASPQQ010000187.1:0-5540 GCA_035624885.1 Bryobacteraceae bacterium
GTGTCGCGTTGCCCGTTGCCGGAGTGGCCGCATCGGCCGTGCCCACCGCGAGCGGATGATGGTTTCGTTCGATCGCCCACGCCACCACGGATTCGCTCTTCATCAGAAAGTTCACCGCGTCGGCTTCCGCCCCGGCCGCCCGCTCGCAGCGCGCCCGCGCGTACCCCGCGTTGCAACACGTTCGTAACTTTTCGATACCGATCCGCTCTTCCGGTTCGGCCGCGCACCGTCCCAGATACCAGGTGTCGCGTAACGATTCGGGCACGAACAACGGACAAGGCATGACGGGACGACGCTATAGTAGCAACAGTGAATCGTCTCGAAGTCCTCGAATCGATGGTCGCGCAGAACCCGGCCGATGCCTTCAGCCGCTACGGTCTGGCGATGGAATACGTGAGAGCAGGCGATCTCGCCCGTGCCGCGGAACACTTCCAGCGGCTCCTCGAGCACAATCCGAACTACGCCGCCGGATACTTCCACGGCGGGCAGACGCTCGAAAAGCTGGGCCGGACCGGCGAAGCGCGCGCCATGTACACGAAGGGCATCGAGGTCACGACCGTGACCGGCGACGCCCATACGCGAAGCGAGCTGCAGGCTGCCCTGAATATGCTGGGCTAGCTATTTCTTGAGAGTGTGGATGTAGGCGGCCACGTCGTCGAGATCGGCGCCCGTCACCGTCTTCACCGGCTTCATCTTGCCCTTGCCGTTGGTGACAACATCCTTGAGGGCAGCGTCGCTCAGGCCCTGCACCTCGGCCGACTTCAGGTCCGCTATCTGGACGTTCATCACTTTTGCGATTGCCGGATTGGCCGTCCCGTCAGCGCCATGGCACTGCTTGCAGGACTTGTCGTAAACAGCATTCCCGTTCTTCGCATTGGCCGCGAACATCGACCCCGCGCTCAAAGCCGCAAGCGCGGCGATTAAGATGGCGTTTTTCATTCTCTGGTTCGGTCTCCTTCAGGACTCTACTTATTCTTACCAGCATTCACCCACGCGATCAGGTCGGCCATTTCGCCGGCCCGGAATTCCGGCCAGGCAATGCCCCTGCTCTTCATCTGATCGAGCATCGCGGGGCCGTGGCGCCACAACGCCGAGACAATCTGAATCCCGTCGATCTCTCCGCGCGCGGCGAGGTCCGGCGCGCCGCTTCCCGCCACCCCGTGGCACTGCCCGCAGTGGCGATCCGCGAAGACCTTCGCGCCCCGCGCCGCATTTCCCGAACCCTGGAAGTACGGCAGCGTCCAGACGTAACCGAGCAGCGCGCCCATTTCGCCGCGGTCGAATTCCGGCCGCACCTTGAGCCGGTCCGCGTGGTTCCAGAGCGAAGCCGCCAGTTCGTCGAGCGACATGTTGCGTGTCTTCAGCTCGTTCGAGATATGGCACGCGCCGCAGCCCTTATCCACGAACAGCTTCTGGCCGGTGTCGCCCGGCGCAATGGAAAAACTGGTTTCGCTCTGCGGAACCGCGGGCTGGTTGCGCAGATACACGAGCAGATCCGCCACATCCGCGCCCGTCAGCTTCGGCCACGAGATTTTGTCTTTTTCGAGTTCCGCCTTCATCCTTGCCGCGTGGTTCCACATGTTGGCGACGAGCGAAACCGAATCCGACAGCGCGTTCCAGTTCCGTACCGGCGGCGCGGCAGCGACGGGCGAACTCTCAATCCCGTGGCATCGCGCACACGCCGCCCGGCTGAACACGGCCTTGCCGCGGGCGGCATCGCCCGGGATATCGAAATAATGCGCCGCGTAGAAAGCGGCGAACAGATCGGCTGCGTCCTGTTCACTGAGCGGCGCGGGCGAGACGTTTCTTGCCCGCATCGAGCTCCACATCACCGGCGCGTGGTTCCACATGGTCGCGGCCAGCATGGCGGGCGTGAAACCGCGATCGACAATTTTTCCGAGATCCGGCGCCGCACTCCCGCCGCGGCCATTCAGCTTGTGGCATTCCACACAGCCGCGTAACTGAAACAGTTCGCGCCCGTGCGCCGCATCCATCGATGGACTCGCGGCATACAGGCTCGTTCCCACGAGCAGAAGGGCTAACGGGACGTATCTCATCGGGAATACCTCAATCCGGTGGTGAACAGGTTGCTCTGGAAGCTCTCGTAGCTGTAATACGCGTCGCCGAAACCATAGTATTGCCACGTTGCGAACCAGCCAAGCCCCCGCGCGAGAGGCACGGCCAGCTTCACAAGCGGCTGGTAGTAAGTTGTCGGACGGCTGCCGGAGGTGAGCAGCGCCGATCCCCCGATCGAGAGACGCGCTTTCTTCAGGAACCCGGGCAGCGTCGCGTTCGCCGTCGCGCTGACATCGTGACAGTATTCGCGGTAATCGGCTATGTCGGTGATCAGGAAACCCGGATCGAGGTAGGTCATCCGGGTGTCGAAGCCGCAGTGCTCGTACGTGCCGATGAAATCGACCTTGCTGCCGGTGGGCATCCACTGCAGCGAAGCCGATTCCTGATGCGACAGCGATTTATACGGTGTGCCAGCCAGCGGATTTTTGTTGCCGAGGATCCGGTAGTCCGCGCTCAGATGCAGGGTTGAGGTCAGATCGTAGCGCGCATTGATGCGGGCCTTCCTGTAGTTGTAAAGACTGGTGCGGAAGTATTCGCTGCCGCTCATACCCCACTCGAAATCCGCGCTGGCGAGCAGCGATTTCGTCGGGCGCCAGGAGGCCCCGCCCAGCACCACGTTGCGCCGCAATCTGGAATTTTCCACGGTGAGCAGGCCGGTTTGCGGCAAAACCAGATCGTTCGCATCGCCCCACTCATAGCGATAAGAGCCCCGCAGGTGAACCGTGTCCCACGGCTCCCAGGTCAGGCCGCTTTCCACCTCGTTGTAATTCGACGCGAGGAACGAATCGAAGATCTCCGGCAGAATTGTCGTGCTGCCGGCCGAGAGCAGCTTGTCGCTGCCGGCCGTCGACCCGGAGTTGTGCTGCCGGTCCGTCAGCCAGTGCTGCTCGATGTGCAGGCGTTTGAGCGGCTTGATCTCCCAGCCGAGATCGCCGTTGGTATGCGGCATCCGCGCCGCGGCGGTTTCAAGGAACTGCTCGCCGCTGTAGAAGAGCACCTGGCTCAGCAGGATCAGGTTGCCGGTGTCGTACTGCGTGTAGTTGACGTCGTTGTGCGGATCGGAATAACCGAAATGGCCGTAGACATCGAGCCAGCTGAACGGATCCGCCGCGAGGACAGCGCGGCTGAATTCGCTCGTGCCCCGCACCCCCTCGGCCTGCAAAAGGGCGTTCAGGTCCAGCGGCTGCCCCAGAACCAGCGAGGTCGAATTCCCGGTATTGGTTCCGGTCTCATACGAATTTTCATTGCTGCGGAAATTGGTTCCGCCCACTTCCAGCATCAGGTGGAGCCGGGGAAGCGTTGCGTTCACGCCGCCGCGGAACAGGTTCGTCGTATTGATGGTGGTGTAGGGAACCGGGAACTCGTTGTCGCTCGCCTGGAAGGTGGTCACGCCGTGCCCGTCCTCGTGATCGTGATCCCACGCGAGAAACGGCGAGATCATGCGCTGCGGCAGAGCGTGCACTTCAACGGAGCCGATGTGCCGGCGCGCATCGAAGCTCTGCTCGTCGAGCATGATGCCCTGCATCAGCAGCGGATCGGCGTACGAAGGCAGATTGTTGAAGTAGGCAAGGCTGCGGTAAGACGCCGTGAACCGGTACCAGCCCTTGCGCTCCGCATCCATCCGGAACGTCGAATAAGGGTCCGACCAGTCGTAGGCTTCCACGTGAATCGCGTCAAACCAGCGGTGATGCGGGTCCGTGATGGTGAATCCGGTGCCAAGCAGCTTCGGCCCCGAACCGAGATTGACAATACTGCGGAAGGTTTCGAGGCTCCCGCCGATTCCCATGTTCCAGCGGTACCCGGTTTCCACCCAGCCCGTCAGCCACCCGCCCGGCTGCGGGACAGAGGATTCGGCGGCCGGAGCAGGCGCGGACGCGGTGCTGGTCTGCGCCGGAGCTGCGTCCGGCGGTGTCTGTGCGGCGAGCGTCAAAGCGGCTGCGGCAATCAGAGCAATGAGCTTCATCGGATCAGGTTCCCGTCCGTGTAACTGCCGTGAATGGTCTGGTGGCAGACCGTGCAGTTCTGATAGCGCGGCGAGCGCAGGTCATGGAAAGCCGGCGGCACCACGCCCATCGCCGCATTCTTCGCGCTCGGGCCCGGCAGATTCGAATGGCATTCGAGACAGACGAGCCGCACCTCGTGCTGCGCGAGCGCCCGCGGATTCGACGAACCGTGCGGTTCATGGCACGCGCCGCAGCCTTCAAGCCGCACCGGCGCGTGATCGAACGTGAACGGTCCGCGCTTGTCGCCGTGGCAGCCGAAACAACCGGGTTCATTGGCGGCCGTCGCCTTCCCCATCGTGGCGAGGCCGGCGGTTTTCGCCGTGCCGCCGTGCGGGTTGTGGCAATCCGTGCAATTCATCGCACCCTGCACCAGCTTGTGGCCGTAAGGCTTCTGGAACGAAGCCCAGACGCTCAGATGGCAGGAGGAGCAGAGCTGATTGACGGCCGGCGTGCCGCGCACGACCAGCGCATGTCCGCCTTCGCCATGGACGCTGTGGCAGGAAACGCAGGCAACACCCTGCTTCGCATGGCTGTCGACGATCCTGCCCGCATGCGTCTCCTCGTTGCGATGGCATGTGAGGCAGACCTGATCCACCTGCCCGGAGGGCAGCTTGCCCGGGTTGCGAATGTCCTCGGGGCTCAGCGACATGGTGTGTGCCGTTCCCGGCCCGTGGCACGATTCACACGCATGCTCTTTCCACTCGCCTTTGGGCCCGGACACGGAGCCCTTTTCGACAGCGCCGTGAGGGCTTTTCAGCAGGTTGTTGTAAATGTCTTCGTGACAGGTCTGGCAGGTTTCCGAACCCGCATACCGGTCGTCGAATTTGCGCGCCGCTTCACCGCGTCCGGGCGCCAGAAGCAGCACCCCGAACGCGGCAAGACCGAACAGCCCCGGGACCCGCCAATCAGTACTGCGCATGAACCTGGTCCACCGCATATGCAGCGCCGGAACTGTGGCAGACCGTGCAGCTCTCGCCCAGTGAATCGGTGTTGGCCAGAGCATGCGCCGAACTGGCGGTATCCGCGTGGCAACCCGTGCAGGCCGACGTGATGGGCTGCACCGGATTGATCGGCCCCTGGGGGTCGACCACCGGATTCTTCCCGAGAGGAAGATTCAGGTAACTGCTGTTGACGTGGCACATGGCGCAGTTGCGCGTGTCGGTGGATCCAGTGGGTCCCAGCGCCGGATAGAGCACCGTCGTGAAATCGTTGACGCTGCCGCCGTATCCGATCACGGTATAGCCCGCCCCGAGCGCCGGAAGCCGGGCCCCGGTATGGATGCGGTGCACCAGGAGGTTCATGTTGATGCCCTGATTGGGAAGCGAGCGCTGCGCCACCACCGTCGCGCTGGGCCGCGTCGGGTAATCCGACATCGACGGGTTATGACACAGCACGCAATATTCGGTCTGATTGCGCAATGTGCCATGGATCGAGAGTTCCACGTGGCAATTGTTGCACTGC
>DASPQQ010000188.1:0-9146 GCA_035624885.1 Bryobacteraceae bacterium
AAACGGGCACCGGCAAGGAAATGGCTGCCCGCGCGATCCACGCCGCCAGCCCGCGCGCACACCAGAATCTCGTGGCCGTCAACTGCAGCGCGCTGCCGGAGAATCTGCTCGAAGCGGAACTGTTCGGCCACACCAGAGGAGCTTTCACGGGCGCAACCGCGCCTCGCGTCGGGCGCTTCGAACAGGCGCACAAGGGCACCCTCTTCCTCGATGAAATCGGCGACATGCCGCTCGATCTGCAGGCCAAACTGCTGCGCGTTCTGCAGGAGCGCGAATTCCAGCGCCTCGGCAGTTCGGAGACCGTCCGCATCGACGTGCGCGTCATCGCGGCGACAAATGTTGGGTTACAGGAGAAGGTTCGCCAGGGCAAGTTCCGCGAAGATCTGTACTATCGCCTGAACGTGGTGCCGCTCCGGATGCCTCCGCTGCGCAACCGCGTGAGCGATGTCCCGGCCCTCGTCGCCCACTTCGTGAAGAAGGTCTGCCTCAACGAGGATATTCCGGTGAAACGGGTCGCGCCCGAAGCCCTCGAACAGCTCTGCGCCGCCCAGTGGCCCGGCAACGTCCGGCAACTGGAAAATACGATTGAGATGGCGGTCGCGATCAGCGGACTGCGCGACGTGCTTTATCCAAGGGATTTCGGTCTCGCCGGCCCGCGCCTCACCACGGTCGCCACGACCACTTCGCTTTCTCTGCCCCTCGAGCTCCCGGAGAATATGGGCTTCGAAGCGGCCGTGAACCGCTTCCAGGTCACCATGCTCGAAAGCGCCCTGCAGGCGGCCGGCGGCAACAAAACCGTGGCAGCCGAACGGCTCGGCCTGAAGCGCACCACCCTGATCATGAAGATGCGGACCCTCCAGCAGTCGGGTCTGCTCACCAAAGCGGGCTGAAGCGCTGCCTCAGCATCGATGGCTGGACATATGCGTCTCGAGCGCGAGACGCGCGATGTCGGTCTGAATCCGGGCTTCCTCCACACGCAGCCAGGCGGCTTCTGCCTCCTCATCCCGCGCCAGCACAATCCTGACTTCCTGCGGCGTCTGCTCGACCCGGAACAGGCTGTCTTTCGGTTCGTTTCCCGGTTGTTTGTCATCCGCCCGCAACAGGAGCTCCATTTCAACGGCCAGCGCCTGGATACGCTCCAGGTAGTCTGCCAGCAACTGACGTCTTCGAGAACACACCATGCCTGATCCATCTCCTCCGAAACCCTCGCGGCATTCCGCTGAGGTACGGTTTCACCCGTAGATAATCATTATGCACTCCCGGTTCGGCCGGGACCTCCCTCCGGGTTGCAGTACTGAATATCACAACATTCATTTTGCTCGAAACCTGCCGCGTTCCTGCCGATAAGCGCTGTTGAGGGATTTCGGTGTTCAATTACACGCTGGCGCTGATCCGTGCCACCGCCGGCTACATCGCGGGTTTGCTGGCCGCCATACCGGAGCCTCTCACCTTCCTGCTTCTCGGCAGCGCCCTGGTGGCTCTGGGATTCATCGCTCGCCGTAAACGCAGTCATCGTTGACACGGGGCGCCGGCGCCTGTACGTTGGGCTGCGGAGGTTTCGATGCCGAAGCGAGCCGTCGCGGTGTTGTTTGCCGCATTCCTCGCGCTCCCCGTGCCCGCGCAACAGCAGCCGGGCGATCTCGAAGGCTACTGGAGCAATACGACCCTGACGCCGCTCGAACGCCCCAAAGAGCTCGGCAACAAGGCCGTGTTCACTCCCGCCGAAGCTGCCGCTTACCAGAAACGCGTGCTCGATGCCGTCAACTACGACAAGCGCGACCCCGACCCCGAACAGGACGTCAACCGCTCCTATAACGAACTCTTCCGCGAGCGCGGCACTCTCGTTCCCGATCTCCGCACCTCGCTGATCATCGACCCTCCCGACGGCCGTATCCCCGCGCTCACCGCGGAAGGCCGGAAGAAGGCCGCGGCCCGCGCTGCCGACCGCCGCAAACGCGGACCCGATCCCGCCGATTCCTGGGAAGACCGCAATCTCGCCGAACGCTGTCTCACGCGCGGCGCCCCGAAAATTCCAGGCGGCTACAACAACAACTTCCAGATCCTCCAGACGCCGGGCTACGTGGTGATCCTGCAGGAAATGATTCACGAAGCCCGCATCATTCCGCTCGACGTGAAGGAGCACATGAATCCGGCGGTCCATTCCTGGCTGGGCGATTCGGTCGCCCACTGGGAAGGCAGGACGCTGGTCGTCGAAACCACGAATTACGATGACCGCATCGTGATGAACTCGTTCAACTGCTGCGGACTCGCGGGCGAGCATCTCAAGGTGACGGAGCGCTTCACGCGCGTGAGCCCGGACCGCATCGATTATCAGTACACCGTCGACGATCCGTACATCTATACCCAGCCGTGGACCGCTTCCGTCCCGCTGACGCGCATCGACGGACCCGTCTACGAATACGCCTGCCACGAAGGCAACATCGCGATGATCGGGATGCTGGCCGGCGCGCGAGCCAAAGAGAAGCAGGCGCAGGCGAAAGACCACCCATAGTTTCCCGCGCACGGCGCGCGAAAAAGTTCTACAATGATCGGCGGCTCTACATATGAAGAAAATACTCGTAACTGGGATGGCCCCCGTGGCCATGCTGCTTTTTTCCAGCCTCGCCTTCGCGCAGGCCGACAAGCTTTATGTGCTCGATTGCGGCTGGTCGCACAATGCCGATGAGTCGCGCTGGACGCCCGGGCTCCACGTGGGCGAACCCATCGACATGTCGGAGAACTGCTTCCTGATTCACGACAAGCAGGGTTATTTCCTCTGGGATACCGGCTATCCCGACGCCGTCGCCGCCATGCCGGATGGCCAGGTGAGCGGCCCCACCACCGTGCGCCGCAACCGCACGCTCGCGGCTCAGCTGCAGGAACTCGGCGTGAAGCCGTCAGACATTCTCTACGTCGGGATCTCCCACACTCACCCCGACCACACCGGCAACATCGACCAGTTCCCGGATTCGACCATCGTGATCTCGAAGGCGGAATTCGACGCCACCCAGAAATCGCAGCGCCCCGCCTTCCCGGCCACCCACAAGGTGATGCTGCTCGAAGCCGATAAGGACATCTTCGGCGATGGCGCGATCACGGTGCTGCAGACGCCCGGCCACACGGTCGGCCATCAGTCGCTGCTCGTTCATCTGCCGAAGTCGGGCTGGATCATCCTGACCGGCGACGCCGTTCACCTCAAAGAGAACTGGGAAGCGCGCCGCGTGCCGGGCATGAACGCCGACAAGGAAAAGACCTTGACCTCCATGCAGAAGCTGGCCGACCTTCAGGCGCAGCACAACGCACAGCTCTGGATCAACCACGATAAGCCGCAGAGCGACGCCCTGCTGCATTCGCCGAAATTCTACGAGTGAGCCTTCATCATCCACGCCATTGCCTCCGCGGCAACATCCGGAGGCAGGGTGTGGCGGCCCTGGAACTCGCGCAGCGTGACCGGGTAGCCGTCGGCTTTGAGCGTCTTCGCAATCGCCCGGCCGCAGACATCGATGGGGAAAATCGTATCTTCCGTACCCGCCGATAAGAACACCGGCGGCTTGCCGACCCGCGGCACTCCGGCGAGATAGCCTGCGGAAAACCCGAGCACCGCACTGAACAGGTCTCCGTTGCCGAGCCCGAGCGCCAGCGCATAGGACGCCCCATCGGAAAATCCGGCAACCGCAATGCGCGCCGCATCGATATTGCGCAGCCCGAACGAGAGCGCCAGCGAGAGATCGACATTATCGAAATCCTCGCCCCAGTCGCCCTCGATCTCCCACGTCCGCTCGGTCGATGCCGGCGCGAGCAGAACGAATCCGTTTTCATCGGCCTGGGACCGCAGCAGCGCGATTCCCTGCTCCGCCCCCTGGGTCGCGCCGTGCAGGGCCAGCACCAGCGGAGCTTTGGCGAACTTCGCGGCCGCTTCCGGAATGTAGACGAGCGAATCGCGTTTGTCTCGCGCTTCGAGCTTGCGCAATCCCGCCGGCGCCGGCTTTTCCACCGGAGCCACGGGGCGCGCCCGCATCCGGTTCTGCGCCCGCAGGAGCGCAGAGAAAGCCAGCCCGCAGGCAAATGTACGTCGCGTCATCAAACAAGAGTCTAAACTAATTCCGTGCAGCCGCTATCTTTCGCCGATGCCCGCGCCACCGTGCTGCGCGAAGTCCGCGCGCAGCGAACGCTGCCCCCGGTCGAATCCGTCGCGCTCGATTGCTGCGCTCGACGGGTCCTCGCCGAGCCCGCCGCGGCCGATCGCGACTATCCGCCTTTCCATCGCGCCACGCGCGATGGCTTTGCCGTCCGCTCCGCCGATCTTCCGGGGAAACTCCGCATCCTCGGCGAGGCACGCGCCGGCAAGGCCTTCGAAGGCGCCGTCGGACCCGGCGAGTGCATCGAGATCATGACCGGCGCGCCGGTCCCAAAGGGCGCGGACGCGGTCGTCATGGTCGAACACTGCCTTCGTCCGAGTGAGCGCGAGATGTCGACCGATCGCGCGCTCGAACCCGGCGCCAACATCGCCACGGCCGGCTGCGAGGCGCGAAAGGGCGCGATCATCCTCCCGGCCGGCACGCGTCTCGACTACTCGCACGTCGCCTGGCTGGCCACGATCGGCAGCACCGCAGTTTCCGCTTATCGCCGTCCCACGGTCGCGATCCTCTCGACCGGCGACGAAATCGTCGACGTCTCCGCCACGCCCGGCCCCAGCCAGATCCGCAACTCGAACGCCCACGCTCTCGCAGCCCAGGTGCGGCGGGCGGGCGGCGAGCCCGTCATCCTGCCGATCGCTCCCGACGACAAAGCCCGCACCGTCGAACTCATCCGCCGCGGCCTCGAATCCGATCTGCTTCTCCTCTCGGGCGGCGTCTCGGCCGGAAAATACGACTTCGTCGAAGCCGCTCTCGCCGAATGCGGCGCGGAATTCCATTTCGACCGTGTCCTCATCCAGCCCGGCCAGCCGCTCGTGTTCGGCCGCGCACAAACGAAGTTCTTCTTCGGCCTGCCCGGCAACCCGGCCTCCACCATGGTGACCTTCGAACTCTTCGGCCGCGCCGCGCTCGATCTGCTCTCCGGCGCGAGCGAAGCCCCCCTCCCTCTCACCGAGGCGCGCCTGACCCGCGAATTCCGGCACAAAACCGGCCTGACCCGCTTCCTGCCGGCCATCGTCGCCGAAGGCGCCGTCACCCCCGTAAACTGGCAGGGTTCGGGCGACATCCCCTCCATCTGCCAGGCCAACGCCTTCCTCGTCGCCGACCCCGGCCGCCCCGCTTACGCCGCGGGCGACCCGATTCCGGTACTTTTGAAGTAGATGCCAAAACTTTCCCACTACGATTCGGCCGGCCAGGCACGCATGGTGGACGTGGGCCCGAAAGGCGAAACGCGGCGCACCGCCCGCGCCCACGCTTTCGTGCGCATGAGCAAAGCCGTGCTCGATGCGCTGCCGTCGAATCCCAAAGGCGATCCGCTCGAAGTCGCCCGCATCGCCGGAATCATGGCGGCCAAACGCACCGCCGAACTGATTCCCCTCTGCCATTCCCTGCCGCTCTCCTTCGCCGACGTCGCCATCGTGATCGAACCCGATGGCGTCCGCATCATCGCCTCCGCCGCCACCACGGCCCAGACCGGCGTCGAAATGGAAGCGCTGACCGCGGCGTCGGTCGCCGCCCTGACCGTCTACGACATGACCAAGGCCCTCGACAAACGCATCGAAATTCAGGACGTCTGGCTTCTCGAAAAGACGGGCGGCAAGAGCGGGGATTTCCAGCGTTGACTCCGAACATGACGGCGGCCGTCGTTACCGTCAGCGACAGCGCCCACCAGGGAACACGTCATGACGCCTCGGGTCCCGCCGTCGCCGCCGCCCTCGCCGGAGCCGGCCTGCGCGTGGTCGCGCAGCACATCATTCCGGACGACCGGCCGGGCATCGCGGCCCTCCTGCGCGAGATCGCGGACCATCACCACGCCGACCTCATCGTGACCACCGGCGGCACAGGTGTGGCCCTGCGGGACGTCACCCCCGAAGCGACCCGTGACGTGATCGACCGCGAGATCCCCGGTTTCGGCGAACTGATGCGCGCCCGCGGCCTCGGAAAGACCCGATTCGCCCCTTTGTCCCGCGCCCTGGCCGGAACCCGGGGCAGCGTTCTGATCGTCAATCTACCAGGGTCGCCCAAAGGGGCGGTCGAATCTTTAGATGCTATTTTGGAGTTGGTCCCGCACGTGCTGGATCTGTTAAACGGGCGAACGGAACACACGGCCCAGCCGAAGGAGGCATAAGCCATGAAAATGATTCGAGCGCTGTTCGCGGTAACACTGATGGGTATCCCGGTACTGGCGCAGGCGCCTGCTTCGAGCTCTTCATCAAACAGCGATGCGCCGCAGATGGAAGACCTCACCTTCCGGACCAACGTCACCCGGATCGTCGCCCCCACGCTCGTCACCGATCGCGCCGGAAATCTCATCGACGGTCTTCAGCCGGCCCAGTTCCACCTCTTCGATAACGGCAAGGAACAGAACATCCAGGTCGACGTCTCGTTCCAGCCGCTTTCCATCGTCGTCGCGGTCGAAGTCTCCTCGCGCGTGGAAGGCGTCATGAACCAGGTCAAGCATCTGGGCACGCTGCTGCCCACGGTGGTGGGCGATCACGGTGAGGCGGCGATTCTTGCATTCGATTCGCGCCTGCGCGTCATGCAGGATTTCACCTCGGATCCCGACAAGCTGAAGTCCGCCATCGATCACCTCACCGCCGGCAACTCCAGCAGCCGCATGATCGATGCCGTCGACAAGGCCGTCTTCATGCTGCGCCATCGCCCGGCGAGCAATCGCAAGATCATCCTTCTCGTCAGCGAGACCCGCGATGTGGCAAGCGAAGGCCGGCTGCGCGAGGCTCTGATCGACGCGCAGATGCTGAACACCCTGGTCTACACGGTCAATATCAACCAGGTCGCCGTGCGCCTGACGGAGAAGCCCACCGAACCCCGGCCTGATCCGATCGATATCACCTCGCGGCCGACCGTGATGGGCCAGGCGCCCACCCCCACGAACATCGCCCAGAATTACGGCCCGCAGAATCAGGTGCAGTTCGCCCCTCTGCTCAAGGAAATCTATACCCAGGCCAAGCGCCTGTTCGTCGATAACCCGACGGAAGTCCTGAGCAAAGGCACCGGCGGCACCGAAGTCGCTTTCCTGCGCCAGCGCGGTCTTGAAGACGCGATCCAGCGCATCAGCACGGAGATCCGCAGCCAGTACCTGATCAGCTACAGCCCGAGCAACAAGGACGAACCCGGTTTCCACGATATTTCCGTGGTCGTCGAGCGCTCGACCTACATCACCAAAACCCGCCCCGGCTACTGGATCGGCGGCGGTGCACAATAAGAGAAGTTGAAATTGAGTCCAGGTTTGATGCGCGGAGAGCGCCGGACGCATCCAACGTCTCAGATGACGTCTGGCCCTGGCGTGAAGACACCCGAGAAACCGAAGAAGGCTGCTACCGAGCGGCTGCGCGAACTCTGGCCCGATATCTGGGTCCTCGTGAAGCCCCGGCGAGGGTTACTGGCGCTCGGGCTCCTGCTGATCGTAATTAACCGCGCCTGTAGTCTCGTACTGCCCCTTTCCACCAAGGTTTTCCTCGATCGCATAATCGAAAAGCACGAAGCGAGCCTGCTCGTTCCGCTGGTGCTGGCCATTATCGGCGCTACCGCCATTCAGGGCGTGACAACGTTTTCGCTCACGCAGTTGCTATCGATCGAAGGCCAGAAGGTGATTGCGGAGCTGCGGCGCAAGATTCAGGCTCACATCGGCCGGCTGCCAGTCACGTATTACGACGCCAACAAGACCGGCCAGATGGTTTCGCGCATCATGTCGGACGTGGAAGGCATGCGCAATATCATCGGCACCGGCATCGTCGAATTCGTCGGGGGCATCCTCGGGGCCGTCGGCGCCATGTTCTTCCTGCTCCGCACCAGCGTCGCGATTACGCTCGCGGCGCTTGCCATCATGCTCGTCTTCGGAGCCGTGCTGAGCCGCGCCTTCCGCACCATCCGGCCCATCTTCCGCGAACGCGGGAAGATCAACGCCGAGGTCACCGGCCGCCTGACGGAATCGCTCGGCGGCATTCGGGTGATCAAGGGCTATCACGCGGAAGAGCGCGAGGCGAAAGTGTTTGCGGCGGGCGTCAAACGCCTGCTCGACAACGTGATGAAGAGCCTCACCGCGATGTCTCTCATGTCGCTCTCGGCGACCGTGCTGGTGGGCGTGGTCAGCGCCCTCGTCATGTACATGGGTACGCGCCAGATCTACGCCCACACCATGACGATTGGCGATCTCTTCCGTTTCACCACCCTGCTGGCCATGATGACCGCGCCCGTGATCGGCATCGTGAACATCGGCACCCAGATCAGCGAAGCGCTCGCGGGTCTCGAACGCACGCGGGAAGTGCTGCGCGAGCGGCCCGAAGACGAAGATCCGGAGCGGACGCGGACTATCCCCGCCATCAAAGGCGACGTCCTTTTCGAGAACGTCCGATTCGCCTACAACCCCGACCGCGATGTTCTGCACGGCATCTCGTTTGAATCCAAACCCGGAACAGTAACGGCATTTGTCGGACCGTCAGGCTCGGGCAAGTCGACCACCATCGGGCTCATCTCGGCGTTCTACAAACCCACCGGAGGGCAGGTTCTGGTGGATGGCGTCGATCTCGACACCGTCAATCTCGCCAGCTACCGCAGCCAGCTGGGCGTGGTGCTTCAGGAGACGTTTCTCTTCGACGGCACCATAGCCGAGAACATTCGTTTCTCCCGCCCCGACGCCACCAACGAGCAGCTCTACGAAGCCTGCCGCATCGCGCGCGTCGATGAATTCGCCGAGAAGCTCGAACAGGGTTACGACACGGTGGTCGGCGAACGCGGCGTGAAACTCTCCGGCGGGCAGCGCCAGCGCCTTTCCATCGCGCGCGCCATTCTCGCCGATCCGCGCATCCTGATTCTCGACGAAGCCACCTCCAGCCTCGATTCCGAATCCGAGGAACTGATCCAGGAAGGCCTCCGCTATCTCATGAAAGGACGCACGACTTTCGTGATCGCACACCGTCTTTCCACCATTCGCCGCGCCGATCAGATTCTCGTGGTGGAAGAAGGCCGTATCCTCGAACGCGGCACCCA
>DASPQQ010000189.1:0-2924 GCA_035624885.1 Bryobacteraceae bacterium
CAGCGAATGGCGGTGCGCAGCAGGCCGCAGGCGTCTTCGGCGTTTGACGGGAAGACGACGCGCAGGCCGGGCAGGTGCGTGAATTCCACTTCCCCGCACTGGCTGTGATAAATCGCGCCGCCCGCGAGATAGCCGCCGATGGGCACGCGAATGACAAGCGGGGCTTTGAAACGCCCGTTCGATCTCCAGCGCAGCGTGGCCAGTTCATCGCGAATCTGCATCATGGCCGGCCAGATGTAATCGAAGAACTGGATCTCGACGATCGGCTTCAGACCCGTGATCGCCATGCCGATGGCGCGGCCGACAATCGAGGCTTCGGCGATCGGCGAGTTGAAGCAGCGCTGGCTGCCGAATTCGGTCTGCAGGCCGGCCGTCAGCTTGAACACCCCGCCTTTGCCCTTGACCTCGCTCAGATGCCCTTCGCGGCTGCAATCGGCCACGTCTTCGCCGAAGACGACGACCCGTTCATCGCGCCGCATTTCTTCGCGCAGCGTGGCGTTGATCAGATCGGACATCAGCTTGGCTTCGCCTTCGGGCCTCGGGATGGCATCGAAATGGGTTGAGGCCGGGTCGATTTTTTCCGAATAGAGGTGGAGAAGCGCGGCTTCGGGGCCGGGAGGGTCGGCTTTGAGCGCGCGCTCGGCGTCGTCGATGATGCCGGTTTCGATTTCCTGCATCATGCGCTCGAGTTCGTCCTGGCTGACGATGCCGTCTTCGACGAGGAATCTCGGGAAGGTGGTGAGCGGATCGCGCATCGCTTCCTCGTCGCGTTCGTCTTTGGTCTTGTAGAAGCGTTCGTCGTCGGAGAGCGAGTGAGAATACGGCCGGACGCAGTGGGCGTGGACGAGCGCGGGGCCACGCCGCTCGCGGCACCAGGCTGCGGCAGCCTTCATGGCGCTGTACGACGAGATGAGATCGGTGCCGTTGACTTCGATGACGAGCAGGTCCGGGAAACCGGCGAGCAGTTTCGAAATCGAAGCGCCCGGCGTCTGGTTTTCCACGGGAACGGAGATCGCCCAGCCGTTGTCCTGAATCAGGAACAGAACGGGCACGCGGTAGAGGCAGGACTGGTTGATGGATTCCCAGAACTCGCCTTCGCTCGTGGCGCCTTCGCCGGAGCTGGTGACGACGAGCCGGTCCTCGCCGGGATAGAGGCGGCGCACGGCTTCGGCGCAACCGACGGCGGGGGTGTACTGGGTGCCGGTGGCCGAGGATGGCGAAACGATATTGAGAGCCGGATCGCTCCAGTGGCTGGGCATCTGGCGCCCGCCGGAAGCCGGGTCGGAAGCCGCGCCGACCGAGCCCAGGAGCATTTCGTGCGGCGTGACGCCCAGCGTCAGGGCCAGAGCGCGGTCGCGATAGTACGGAAAATACCAGTCGTAGCCCGGCCGGGTCGCCATGCCCGCCGCGACCTGAATGGCCTCATGCCCGGCGCCACTGATCTGAAAGAAGATACGCTGCTGGCGTTTGAGGATGATTTCGCGGTCGTCGATGCGCCGCGAGGTATACATCAGCCGGAATGCTTTGATGAGTGCTTCGCGATCAAGCCCGGCGGCTTTGGCGGCGGCGAGCCGTTCCGAGGCGGCCGGCGTGGCGAATGAGGTCGTCATGCTGTCAGACGGCCCGTATGGACCCTCATCACTATAGCAAGCGGGCGGCGGGGCCGGGCAGGGCGATCCGGCTGCTGATGGCCCGCCAGAGGAAATAGCCGACGACGGGAAAAACGGTGGCGATGCGGAAGGCGGTCGCGTAGTCGGCGAGGTCGAAGAGATGCCCGAGATACGGGCTGGTGAGGGCCACGATGGCGCCCCAGGAACCGGCGCCGATTCCGGAAATGAATCCCGAATGGCCTTCCGGGAAGGCGCGCGTCGCCCAGGCCACCGAGAGGACGACGTAACCGGCCAGCGCGAACATGGCGAGGAACATCTCGCCTAGCACGAGCGGCGCGCCGGGCATCGAATGCAGAAACGCGAGCGGCAGGCTGAGGACCAGCGACGCGAGCATCAGGCCGTTGAAGCGCGGGCCGAAGCGATCGAGCAGCCCGCCCCAGAAGAAATAGCCGACTTCCCAGCCAAAGGGCGGAATCCAGAGCACTTCGCCGAGCGTGGTCTGGCTCCAGTGAAAGCGCGCGTGGAGGTAGAGAGAGGAATCGTAGAGGATGAAGCCGAGCGGCATGGCTCCGAGGGCGTAGGCCGCCATGTAGCCCCAGAGAACCGGATGGGCCCAGACGCGCGGCGGCAGCTTCTTCTCCGTTTCCCGTTCTTCCGGCGTATCGATGCCGCGGCCGGCCGCGCGCCAGAACAGCAGCCACGCCGCGCCGAGAACGCCGGTGAAAATAAACGCGCCATGCCAGCCGAACTCGGCCGCGACCGGCGTCACCACCAGCGGAGCGATCATGGCGCCGAGCGAGCCGCCGCTGTAGGCGATGGCCAGGCCGCGGCCGCGCTTCTTCGGCGGGAGGGTCTGGGTTACGGTGCGGAGTCCGCCAGGGAAGGTTGCGCCTTCGGCCGCGCCAAGGACCGCCCGCGCCGCGCTGAAGCTGAAGAAACCGCCCGCCCAGGCGTGCGCCATGGACGCAACGGACCAGACGCTGACAGCAGCCGTCATGCCGCGCCGCACGCCCACGCGATCCAGAATGTAACCCCAGACGGGGTTGCCGAACATGTAGGCGATGGAAAAACAGGAGATGATGACGCCATACTGCTCCGCGTTGAGATGCGTCTCCGAGAGAATTACGGGCGCGAGAACGGCCAGCACGCTGCGGTCGACATAGCTGATCAGCGAGACCAGCAGCATGGAGACGCAGGGCAGCCATCGATCGCGCGCTGTCTGGGCCGCGGCAGGAGCGTCGGAAAGCAATCCACGATGATACACTGGCGGAGATCGCGTAATCGCAGATCGTCCAGTTTGAAGACCGCTTAATT
>DASPQQ010000190.1:0-8568 GCA_035624885.1 Bryobacteraceae bacterium
CGACGAAATCGACATCAGCCGCGGCGACATGATCGTTCCGGCGCTGGGCGCGCCGCATGTGGCGCGGCATTTTCGCGCCAGTCTCGTGTGGATGAACGCGAAGCCTCTCGAGCCCGGCCGCAGCTACTTCATCAAGCACACGTCGCATCAGGTGCGCGGCGTGATCCGTCTGATTTACCATCGCGTGGACGTGAACACGCTGGCGCATGTGGATGCCGCGAGGCTCGAGCTGAACGAGATCGGCGAGATTTCGGTCGAGACGCACCGGCCTCTCTTCTTCGACGCGTACCGGGACAACCGCACCACCGGCGCGTTCATCGTGATCGATCCGCTGTCGAACGAAACGCTGGGCGCGGGCATGATCATCGACGTCGAGGGCAGGGAAGAGACGCGCGGCCAGGTGACCGATGCGGAACGGATCGCACGCTACGGACATCGCGCCGCGGTGGTGATCGTGGATGACGCGGAAGCGGCCCTGCTGCTCGAACGCGAGTTGTTCGACCGCGGGGCTCTGGTTGGGGTGGTAGGCCCCTGGGGTTTCGGAGCCGCCCGCGCCGCGGGTATGATTGCGATTGTGACGGAAGAAGTGCCGGATTCGTCCCTGACCGTGGTCGACGCGCGGCGTCTGGCGACTTCCGAGGCGCTGGCCCTGCTCGAACGGCGCGGCGTCATGGGCGGGCCGGATGAACTGCTGATGCAGGGCGAGGGGATTTAGAAAGCCATGAAGGTGTTGACGACCGGCCTCGCGCTTGCGGGAATTGCGTGGGGACAGTGGGCAACACCGGCAACGGCTGAAATCGACGCCATCTATCCCGACATCGAAAAGCTCTACATCGATCTCCACCGGAATCCGGAACTGGCCTTTCATGAAACGGAGACCGCGGCGAAACTCGCGGCGCGCATGAAGGCGCTGGGTTTCGACGTCACAACCGGCGTGGGAAGGACCGGCGTGGTCGCCATCATGAAGAACGGTCCCGGCTCCACCGTGATGCTGCGCACCGAGATGGACGCGCTGCCGGTGGATGAAAAAACCAACCTGCCGTTTGCCAGCCAGGTGAAAGGCGTGATGCATGCCTGCGGGCACGATATTCACATGTCGGCGTGGTCGGGCACGGCGGAACTGATGGCGACGCACAGGACGCAGTGGCACGGAACCCTGATGATGATCGGGCAGCCGGCCGAAGAGAGCGGCGGCGGCGCCGCGGCCATGCTCCGGGACGGCCTGTTCACCCGTTTTCCGCGGCCGGATTACGCGCTCTCCCTGCACGACGACGATACGATGCCGGCCGGGACGATCGGCTATCATCCCGGGCCGTTCCGCGCGCTGTCGGATGGCGTGACCATCACGATCTACGGGCGCGGCGGGCATGCGGCCATGCCGCAGAATACGATCGATCCCGTGGTGATCGCGGCCCGGACGGTGCTCGCCCTGCAGACGATCGTTTCGCGCGAGAACAATCCGGTGGACCCGGTGGTGATTACGGTCGGCTCGATTCACGGCGGGACGCAGGGCAACATCATTCCCGATGAAGTGAAGCTGCAGCTCTCGGTCCGTACCTACACGGCGGAAGTGCGCAAGCGGACGCTCGAAGCGATCCGGCGCGTGGCGAAGGCGGAAGCGATGGCGGCCGGCGCGCCGAAAGAGCCGCTGGTCGAGGGCGGCGGAGCCGGGAGCGCGGGTCTGGTGATCAACGATCCGCCGCTGACGCTGCGCCTCGCGAAAGCCCTGAAAGCGGCAATGGGCGATGCCAGCGTGATCGAGATGCCGCCCAAGATGACGTCGGAGGATTTCAGCGAGTACGGGCACGCGGGCGTGCCTTCGGCCCTGCTGCATATCGGGGCGGTGAGCCCCGCGAACCTCGAGAAGGCGAAAGCGACCGGCATTCCGGTGCCCGCGCCGCATTCGCCCGAATGGGCTCCGGACCGCGAGCCGACGCTCAAGGCCGCCATCAAAGCCGAAACGACGGAACTGCTCGAGCTGTTCCGCGGCAACTAATCCGCGCTCCGGCTTTTGCCCAGTCTCTTCGCTTCCTCCGCGATATCTTTGCGGATTCGCAGAATGCAGTCGCCCACGCTGATGATCTTCGTTCCGGCCGGATACTTGTCGTTCCAGCCGCTTTCCTTGTCGATCCGGATGGCGTAGACGATGTATCGCTGGCCGGTCTCGAACGTGTAGCTGTCGCACAGCAGTGCGCGTTCGGCGGCGTGGACTTTGACTTCTTTGCCAACCGGCCCCTTCCACTTGCGGGAGACGGAAAAGCTGACCAGCGTCCGGTCGGAAGCGCTTTTCGGAGGATCGACGTGCTGGACGCCGGTGACGACGCCTTCGAAAATGGCGTAGGCCTGGGCTCGCGCGCGACTCTGCGGCTGCGTCACGCAATCGCATGCGGCGACAAGCGCATGGCATGACAAAAGAGCGATCGCGAGACGCCACATGGCTCTGTAGCGTACCATGCTCACCCGTTATTAACGCCTCGACTGCACAAATGCACGCAGTACGTTATTCATCAGCGTCTGGTAGCCTTTCCCGTGCGACTTGAACCACTCGAGCACATCGTGATCCACGCGGATGTTGATGTGATCCTTTGGCTTCGGAATGCTCATCACGGCCTGGGTCCAGTCCGGCTCCTCGTGGATGTCATCCGGATCCTTCCGTATGGAGGCGGCAAGTTTCTTCCCGGTCAGAGCATTTGCCTTGCGCCAGTTTGTACGATCTTCGCCGCGCGCGATCCTGGTTCGGATGTCTTCAGCCGAATACCGCACGATAGCGCTTTTCTTCTTCGTCACTCGCTCTCCTCGCCGTGATGATTCGTATGGTGGCGTCGCGCCATGTCCACACCACAGCAAACAGCCTTCCTTCGATTGGACCGATCGTCAGGAACCGCTCTTCGTCGCCGCGCCTCGTCGGAACGCTCAGTACCGCGCGACCATCGAAGAGCTCGACCGCGATGCGGAGGAAGTCGATCCCACGTTCCTTCAGTACCCACTCGCGTTTCGTTTCGTCCCAGGTGAATTCCAATCGGTGTACCCACAATTATAGCCACAAATGGAAAGCGGCGGGAGAGTTTCCTCTCCCGCCGCTTCGGTTTGGTACGGGGTGTATTTACTGGATCGTCAGGCTGAACGTGATCGATCCGGTTCCCGCCGCATAGGCGCCGGTTGCGATGGCGCTGTCGGTTGCCGTCACCGTGACACTGACGGTTCCCGAAGTGCAGGTCGTGTCGGCTGCGACGACGCCGGTGGACGCGCCGACCGTCAGGCAGGCCGTCGACGGACTCGTCGAGATGGAGTACTGCGCGCTGCCCGAGAGTCCGGCGGCCGCGGCCGTCACGGTCGTGACGCTGGCGTTCGCCGTTCCGCCCGTGACCGAGGCGGGAGCCGTCTGCGACATCGCCAGAGCTTCGTAGACATCGAAGGTATCGCTGCCGGTGAGCGGCGTACCCGCGGTGGAATCGGAAGCCGTGGCCGTGATGTGATAGCGGCCGGCTTTGGCGGCCGAGGTCACGGCCAGAACGCCGGAGCTCGAGCCGATGCTGAAGCCTGCCGGAGCCGAGCTCAGCGCGTAGGTGTAGGGAGCAACGCCGCTCGCCGCCGTGACGGTGGTCACGCTGGCGTTGGCGGTGCCGTTGGTCGTGTGATACGGAGCCGTACCGGAGCTGGTCAGGTAGAGGCCGCCATTGACCTTCAGCGTGAAGGTCACGGAGCCCGTGTTGGCGACCGAGTCGGTCGCGGTGACCGTCACGGTGTAGGTGCCGGCCGTGTTGGCGGCCGGAATGCCGCTGATGGCGCCGAGGTTCGGATCGAGGCTGACACCCGAGGGCAGCAGACCCGAAGTGACCGCGAAGGTGTAAGGCGCGACGCCATCCTGCGCCGTGACCACGTTGTGGGTGCCCGGCCAGGCGGCGCCGACCGTGCCGGTGCGTCCCGAGACGTTATCCGGGCCTGCGACCAGCAGCCTGGGCGCAACCCAGATCGCGACGCCCGCCTGGCTCGAAACGCCATTCGACGTGACGACGATCGGCAACTGCACCGGACCGGTGAGCGTGGCGGGAGTGAGAGTGCCGTTCATGGTGGTGAAGGGACCGGCGGTCGAAGCCGGGAGCTGCGCGTTGACCTGATAAAGCCCGGCGACCAGATTGGGCGCCCAGCCGGCGTAGGTCACGGTTGCCGCCACGCCACCGACGGTGACGCTCGGAACATCCGTTCCGCCGCTTTGCAGACAGGGGACGAGTCCGCTCGAGAGCACAGACGGCAGAATGAGCGTGCCGTCAGGCGAGGTGAGCGCGGTATTGTATGCGGTGTTGAACGCCGAGAGATAGCCCGCCACGGTGGTGCAGGTGGCGGACCACGTGCCGGTCGAGCCGTCGCTGTCCGGAATGCCGAGGCCCGTCATGTAGATCTGGACGGTGTCGGAATCGGCGGAGCCCGAAGCGCCGTTGCGCATGCCGGCGTTATTCGCAGCGCCGATCAGGTCCCATCTGGCATCGAGGATCGCGCCGTTGCCCTGGCCATCCGCGCCGATGGTGAAGAGACCCGGATCCGTGGCCGCAACGTTGGTCTGGAACGCGCTGCTCGATGCATTGCCGAACGTCACCACGACGTCGACTGTCGCCGGGCAGGTGCCTGACGGGCAGATTTCCGTCGGGACCAGAGCATTGATCTGAGAATTGGTGGCGAAGAGCAGCGGCGCCACGCCGAGCACGGTGGTGGTGCCATGCGTCAGGAACGAAACCGAGAGCTGACGGATGGTGCCGCTCGTATCGGGCGTGAGCTGCGTCGGATAGGACTCGGTGGTCGAGCTGATCTGGCCGAACAGGACCGTGTTGGTGCTGCAGCCGGTACCGCCCGAAGTGCAGAAGTTCGCGCCCCAGATGCTGATCATGTCGTAAGGCGCAACCGTCGGCAGAGCCGGCGGAGTGACCTGCACGAATGAAGAAGCGCTGGTGATGGCCGAGATGATCGGGTTGTTGCCGATGGTGAGCTGCGCGGTGCCGGTTGCGACGCTGCACGTGCCGCCGGCCGGATTGCAGACGCCGATCGTGACCGTGCCGCCCGCGCCGGTGGGCGAGAACGGAAGGTTGGCGTTGTCGGACGCGTTCACCGTGACGGTGAGGGTCATGTTCGACGGATTGATGATATTCACCGAGATGTTCGGATCGGTGACGATGGCGCCATTGACGACGAGCCCGACTTTCGTCCGCTGCGTCACGTCCGTGCCCGGAACGAAGCCGGTGCCGGTGAGCGAAACCTGGAAGGGAACGCCGCCGGGCAGCGCAGTGGGCAGAGTGGCCGGGTTCAGGCCGGTGATGGTGGCGCCGGGCGAAAGCACCGTGATGTTGAACGTGACGACGATGGTGGATGCCGGCGATCCCCACGTGAGCGTCACGGTTCCGGTGAGAACGCTGTTGGGCGTGGCCGCGGCGAAGACGAGCGGATTGAACGTGACGCCGATCTGAGTGCCGAAGTTGTAAGCAAGGCCGCTTGGCTCGCTGACCACGGGCTGGAGCGTGCCGCCCGTGGTCACCGTGAAGGCGATCGGGGTGTCGGTCGATTCCGCGGTGATGACGGGCGTGGGCAGCGGGTTGCCGATGGTCCAGGTCAGATTGCGCGTGGTGCCTTCGACCACGCTGAGTTTGGGCGCCGGGTTGTTGATCAGCAGCCCGATGCTGACGATCAGATCGCCGAAGCCGGAGACCTGCAGCCGCACGTTGGCCGAGTAAGAGCCGAGCGGCAGCGAATCGCTGACCGAGGTGGAGCTGAAGCGCAGCGTTTTGGGCGCCGTGCCGGTGGTGGAATCGACCGTCAGCCAGCTCGGCAGCGTCGTCGTATCGATCGAGAAGAACGGCGCGGGAACCGCGGTGGAACTGACGGCGATGTTGGCGTACCCCGGCGTGCCGGAGCCCTTCACGTAGGAAATGGTCGCGGAGGACGGGCTCGCGGTGAGCGGCGAAACGCTGACGATCGTCATCGTCACCGTGATGAGCTTGTCGGGCGCGGGGGCGTTCAAAAGATGAATGGTCGTGGTGTTTACGGAGTTCAGCGCGAAGCTTCCGCAGCCGGCCGCGGGCACAACGGTGAACTTCACCGGCGTGGTGCTGGCCGTGCCGCCGGTGGTCGGGGTGACGGAGAGCCACGAAGCGAAGGGGTTCGTGGTGGTGTCGATCGTGAAGGCCGTGCCGCCGTTGGCCGCCGAGGTGACCGAAATCGTGCTTGCTTCACCCGGTGTGTACGTGCTGCCGCTCTTCGAGCAGATGAGATTCACGGCGGTCGCGCTGGGAACCAGCTGCGACGTGATCGCGGAAACCGTGAGGCTGACCTGGATGAGCTTGTCCGGACCCGGTGCGTTCAGCAGGTGAATCGTGGTGGTGTTGGTTGTGTTGGTGGCGAAACTGCCGCAGCCGGCCGCCGCCACGATGGTGAAGGTGACCGCTGTGCCGGTCGCGGTGCCGCCGGTCGTGGGCACGATGCTCAGCCATGAGGCAGCGGGGTTCGTCGTCGTATCCACCGTAAACGGCAAACCGCCCGTGAGGGCGGACGTGACCGAAATGACCTGCGAAGGACCGGGAACATAAGTCGATCCGTTTTTGCCGCAGGTGAGCGCGATGGTTCCGGTGGGGCTGACCGTGAGCCCGGAGGTGGTCGCGGTCAACGTCGTATTGACGGTGACCAGGACATCGGTCTGGGCGTTGCTCGGGTTGCCCGGCGAAGCCACGGTGCCGGAGAGCGATTTGAAATTGAACGTGGGGGCGCCGGTCGAAACGCCGGTGCAGTTGCCGGTCAGCGTGACCGTGTACGTGAGGCCGGTCGTCGAGTTGCCCGAATTCAGCGTCGTGCCGGAGGGGGGCGTGACGACCACGCCGCCGGTGAGAGTCCCGACGGAAACGATGATCTGGTTGGTGCCGGTCAGGGCCGTCACCGGCTTGACCACAACCGTGGTCGAAGTGGGGCCTGTCGCGGTGTTGCACGTGAGGTTGAGGGTCGAGGGCGTCGCCGTCAGCACGTTGCTGGCACGCAGCGCGCCCGCGCCCGCTGTCAGCGCGACGAGCGCTGCGAGGAAACCGGAGCCGTGTCGTCTTAACACTGAACTTCTCATGGGATGAGCCATCCTTTTGCTTTCGTTGTCGTTGCCTTTTGCGGGCGACAGACGCCGAACACGGCCTTTGATTTCTGTCGCTGGTCCGGTAATCGACGGGCCCGGAAAAATACTTTAGGGGCGGAAGGATTTGACGATTGTCGGCTTCTGGCATAACATCAGAGCCACTGGGAGAAAGCCAACAGGGGGCTTATGGAATCCGTAGAACAGACCGGCGCGGCGGTTCGTGCGCTGCCAGAGGACTTGATCCGTGATGTTGCCTCGACGCTGCCTTACCGCACCAGTTGCCGTCTGAACTGGCCAGGCGTCGAGGTGCACCGCTACCGCATCACGAAGACCGCGGCTGCCGAGCACTCGATGCCGCACCTCTGCGTGTACCTGCCGCATGTGGAGAAGCCGTTCAACGCGGAGCTGACGGTGGGCGGCCGTACGCTCGCGGCCCGATTCCACAATCAGTGCGTCTCGATCATTCCCGCGGGCGTGCCCCGCGCTTTCCGGCGCGATTCTTCCGCGCCGTACGAGCTGACGCTGATTGTTCTCGACCAGGTGAGCCTGGCGGCCATTGCGCGGGCGCAGACCGGTCTCGATTTCCCCGAGATCATTCCGCAGTTCGGGATTGTCGATCCGCTGGTGCGATCGATCGGGATGATGCTCGATGCCGAACTGGAGGCGGAGCGTCCGAGTCCGCGCATCTACGCCGAATCGCTGGCGATGGCGCTCGCGGCGCAGGTCTTTGCCAAATATGCGAAGCCGCTGGTCGACGACATGCGGAGTCTCGGATCGAGCCGGTCGCAGATCCGGCGGAGCATCGAGTACATCAACGACCATCTCGCGAGCGATCTGCCTCTCGAAGAGATTGCGCGCGCCGCCAACATGAGCAAATATCACTTCGCCAAGTCGTTCCGGCAGGTGGTCGGGATGCCGCCGCACCAGTACGTGGTGCGGGTGCGGGTGGAGCGGGCGCGGAAACTGCTTTCGGCCGAGCATCTGTCGCTCGAGGAAGTGGCGCACCGGGTGGGGTACATGGATGTCGGCCAGTTTTCGGAGCAGTTTCTGAAGATCGTCGGGACGACTCCTGGCCGCTACCGCATGAACAGTTAAAATTCCGTCAGGCTCTCAGGCTGAGGGAATCAGGAGCGGGGAGCGAGGAATCAGGAGTCAGAATGCGAATCATTTCCATCGCCGCCATCGCGAGCGTCGCCGCCATGCTGGCGGCCCAGCAGCCGGCTCAGCGGCAACAGCAGCCCGACAGAACATTCACCAGCGCCGCCGACGTGGAAGCCATGATCGCGAAAGCGAAGAGCGAAAGGAAGGCCGACCAGCCGAACTTCATTCAGCCGCTTTTGCGGCTCGCTCCTTACACCGTGAATCTCGAGTACCGCGTGGAAGGAATCGACACGCCCGCGACCGTGCATGAGACGGAGGCCGAACTGATCTGCGTGGTCGACGGTGCGGCCACGTTCACGACCGGCGGC
>DASPQQ010000191.1:0-3961 GCA_035624885.1 Bryobacteraceae bacterium
AAGCACTGTTCGCCGTGGCGGGCGCGGTGCTGCTGTTGCTGTTCATCGGGATTCATAACGCCTGGGACGCGGTGACGTACCACGTGTTTGTCCGGCGCAACGGTGCGCGGCAGGATGCGCAGCCTTAGGAACTGCTCACGACCAGTTTGGGAGATTCCACTCTTTTATATACGTCTTGTGGAATATTCCTGTAAAAACATATACGAGAAATTTTGGCCCCAGCCAGGTGCCGGTCGCGGTCAGGCAAGGTCCAGGCGCGGTAGAATGTGCGGAACATCTGCTGGAGGGAAGGGTGTATGGCGTGGTATTCGTTATGCCTGGCCGGAATCGTATTTGCCGTGTCTTCGCTGCCCGCGGTCGGGCAGTGGATCGGCTATCCCTCACGAAAGACGCCGGTCGGGCGAGACGGCAAACCGGACCTCCATGCGAAGACGCCGCGTTTGAATGGAAAACCGGACCTTTCCGGCGTGTGGCAGATCGAGCCACCGCCGCCCGGTGAATACGAGCGGGTATTCGGCGACGCAGGGCCGGGCGCCACGGCGGGCGACGATGTGCGCACGTTCTGGAAATACTTCTTTAATCTGCTGGCGGATTTTCCGCCGGATAAAGAACCGATACTCCCGTCCGCTGTTGCGCAGACCGCGAAAAACCGTGCCACGCTCTACGACACGCCATCGTCACGGTGTTTGCCACTGGCCCTGCCATCGCGGTATTTCAATTCACGGCCATTCAAGATTTTCCAGACGGCGGATGAAATCGCGATGTATTACGAGGTGGACGGTGTTTTTCGCCAGATCCATACCGACGGCCGGCCACTGCCGAAGGACCCGTTTCCTTCGTGGATGGGCTACTCAACGGGCAAATGGGCGGGCGACACACTGGTGGTGGAGACGAATGGCTTCAACGACATCAGCTGGCTCGATCAACGCGGGCATCCTCACAGCGAAAAGATGCTGGTGACCGAGCGATTCCACCGGCGCGACTTCGGACATATGGATATTGAGGCGACCGTGACGGATCCGGTGGTGCTGACGCAGCCGGTGACGGTGAAGTTTCCGGTCGATCTGATTCCGAACAGCGATATTCTCGAGCTTTTCTGTATGGAGGGCGAGCGAGACCGGGCGAATATGGCTCCGGGGAAGTAAACGGTTTCAAATCACACGCGCCTTCCACCTTCCGCGGCGGAAGACGACCAGCGATGACAGAGTCATAACTGTTTCGGCAATCGGGATGGCGGTAAATACTCCCGGCGGGCCAAAGTGCAATCCCAGCGCCAGCGTATACGCCAGCGGAATCTGGAAGCACCAATAACAGAAGAAGTTGATGATCGTCGGCGTCCGCGTGTCTCCTGCGCCGTTCAGAGCCTGCACCAGCACCATGCCCCATCCATAACTCAAATTCCCGAGGCTGATGAAGCGCAAGCACTGCGCCGCCTGGGCTCGCACCATCTCGTCCGAAGTAAAGATCGATGCCAGTTGCGGGGCGAGGGCTAACATCATGACCGAGATCGCGGCCATATAGTAAGTCGCGTAACGTCCGGTCAAGTAGACGGCAGCTTCGGCGCGGTCCGGTTTCCTGGCTCCCAGGTTCTGGCCGACCATAGTCGCGACGGCTCCGGATAATCCCCACGGCGGCAGCACGACAAACATGAAAATCCTGATTGCGACCGTGTAGCCGGCGATGGGCGCGCTGCCGAAGGTGGCGTTGGCGCGGACGAGGGCGGTCCAGCTGGCGCTTGAGATCAGGGTCTGCATGGCTCCGGTGAAGCCGACTTTCGAGAGGTTCCAGAGTACGTCCCAGCGGATGCGCATCTGATGGGCGTGGATGCGGATGCGGCTGAAACCACCGAAGAGCATCCAGAGCTGGAAGAGCACGCCGATGGAGCGGCCGATGGTGGTGGCGATCGAGGCGCCCAGCACGTTCAGGCGCGGAAACGGGCCGAGGCCGAAGATCAGGCACGGGTCGAGCAGCATGTTGACGATGTTGGCGATCCAGAGAGCGCGCATGGCGAACGCGGGGTCGCCGGCGCCGCGGAAGATGGCGTTGATGAGGAAGAGCAGAAAGATGGTGATCGAGCCGCCGAGCAGCATGCGCGTGTAGCCCGCGCCGGTGCGCACCACCGATGGCGATGCGCCCATGAGCGCGAGCAGACGCGGTCCATAGATGATGCCGGCGATGCTGACGAGCGCGGAAAACGCAAACGCGAGCACGATGGCCTGCACGGCGGTGATGCCGGCGCCTTCCCTGTCGTTCTCGCCGACGCGGCGGGCGATGAAGGCCGTGGTGGCGGTGGCGAGCCCCATGGCGACCCCGAAGACGACCACAAGAATCGATTCGGTGAGCGCGACGGTGGCGAGCGAATCCACGCCGAGCCGCGCCACCCAGAACATGTCGACGACGCCGAGCAGCGATTCCATCACCATTTCGAGCATCATGGGAATCGCCAGCAGAACGAGGGCGCGTTTGAGCTGGACTTCGGTGAAGTCGGTGAGCGAACCGCCGAGGGCCTGTTTTATGGTTTCGATCATGAAAAACGGGAACGGACAACCTTTTTCGCAACGACTACTTTGAAGCTGATCAGAACCCTCTTGCGAAAAAGGAGCGTGCCCCCATTTTTCGCTAGGCTTTGAGCCAGGGCTTGACGTGGGCCAGGGCCACCTCGATCGACTTCTTTGCGTCCGCGTCGAAAATCTGCGGACCGTTTTCGCGCCGGCAGACGCTGTTCTTGAACACGCCGCGGAGCTGCAGCATGTACTTCTGTCCGGCAACACCGTAGTTCTGCGCCAGCATGGCCATGAGCAGAACCTTGCTTTGCATGTCCTGCGCGAGATCCATTTTGCCGGCTTTGAAGGCCTGCCAGGCGGCGACGTAGAGGTCGGAGATGCCGGCGGCGGGCATGTTGCCGACGGCGCCGCGCATCAGGTCGTCGATGAAATTGGGGCCGTGTTTGCCGGTGAAGACGCCGGTGAGCACCTTTTCCTTTTTCCTGTACTCGATGAGGCGCGCAGTGGTGTTGCCGGCTTCATCTTTGGAGTAGCGCAGCGTGGGGATCTGCTTGCCGAGTTTCAGCACGAGATCGACGCTGATGTCGCCGATGGCCTGGATGAAAAACGGTTTGGAGGAAGCCGCGCCGATGGCGGAATAGTATTCGATCTGCCGCGCGTCGGTTGTGCCGACCCCGCTCTTATAAGGAATGGCAAGGATGGCGTCGGCGCCGGTTTTATCGGCGTGTTTCGCGACTTTGACGGCGGTCTCGATATCGTTTCCATGAACGCCGATGACGACGGCGGGACGCCTGGCGGCATCGGCGTTTTTATTGGCGCGGATGATGGCTTCGGCCCCGGCGAAGCGTTCGTCGATCGTGAGGTTGCTCCATTCGCTCGCGTTCACCGGCCACGTGATTCCCTGAGCGCCGGCGCGGTGCAGGAATTCGATCTCCGACGCAAGGGTTTCGCTGTCGAATGCGCCGGATTCAGTGAACGGCGTCTGCGGAATGGCGAAGATGCCCTCGAACTTACGCGGCGTTTCGGCGCCTCTGGCGGCAGGCAACAGGAGCGAAGACGCAGCGGCAGTGGCGAGAAACTCGCGGCGGGTGGCTGGCATAGGCGAGAGCCCTTTCTCGCTGTATCGTATCGCTTTTGAATACCCGACGCGACTGAAGCCGCGTCCACAGGAAGTTGCGTTATTCGGTGGCCGCGAGGCGGGTGCTTTCGGGACCGAGATGAATGTGGGCGCCGGTGGCTTTGTGCGGGACGGCGGCGCGGAAGGCGAAGTAGGGGATGTGTTTCTGTTCGAGAAACTTCATGAGCCAGATGCCTTCGGGCTGATCGGGGCTGAGCGCGACGTCGATGCGGCCGCGATGATCGAAGCCGAAGGAGCGATGGACGGCGGTTTCGCCATCGGCGCTGATGGGCAGCGGTCTCGAGAATTTGCCGGCGAAGGCGAATTCCACGGCTTTGCG
>DASPQQ010000192.1:0-24703 GCA_035624885.1 Bryobacteraceae bacterium
TCTAGTGGATCAGCCATCGGTTATATAGCTATTTAGTTATATAACAGTCCGTTTCTCAAGAGAGATGACGGACGGCTGCGAGGAGCTGCGCTTCGTACTGGAGGAGCAAGCGCGGGAGGATCAGGAAGAGCGGGGCGGCGAAGAGGGGGCGGCGGTCGCGGATGGCGAGGAGGCCGAGGAGGATGAGGGGCGGGGACATGGTGCGGCCGGCGGCGTAGGCGGTGTCCCAGACGTCGTAGCGGCCGATGAGGGAGTGGAAGAGGACGAAGAGGATGGCGGTGATTTCGAGCAGGCCTTTGGGGCGCTTCGCGAGGAGCCAGAGGCCGCAGGCGAGCGCGAGCCAGATGCCGGCGAGGGCGATGCCTTCCGAATAGTGGGCGGCGCGGAGCCAGAGGGTGGTGGTGGGGCCGGAATCGCCGGCGAGGGTGCGGGCGATGAGTCCGCTGAATGGCCAGGGGGTGAGCCAGGCGACGCCGTCGGGCGGGGTGTGGAGCTGGCCCCAGAGGTACCAGAGGAGAGTGGGGATGGCGCAGGCGGCGCCGATGACGGCTTCGCGCCATTTGCGGTGGAGCGCGTTCCAGAGGCACCAGGCGGCGATCAGGACGAGGCCGGTTTCGCGCACGAGCGGGGCGTAGAGGAGGATTGCCCAGGGGCGGCGGAAGCGGATGAAGCCGATGGTGAGAGAGGCGAGGACGAGATCGACGGTGAGGCGGTCGAAGGAGACGAGGACGGCGGGGATGAGGAGGAAGGCGAGCGCCCAGGGTCCCAGCCAGAGCGCTCCGAGGAAGGCGAACAGGAGCTGGATCGCGACATAGGCCCAGTCGGGATTGGGGAACAGGGCGGCGAGGCCGGGGACGCCGATGCGGCGCCAGCGCACGCGCGGGTTATCGACGTACTGGAGGGATTGGGCGCGGTTGAGAGGATCGTGGGCGATGACGTGGTAATACTGCGCGTCGTAGCCTTTTTCGTCTTTGACCCGGAAGGTGTGGGCGCCGGCGAGGGCGGGTGGGAGCGGGGTGGCGGGGCCGGTGTAAAAGAGACCGGTGATGTTGCCGCCATAGTTGCCGAGGACGTTGGCAGCCATATAGGCGGCGCCGAGAGCGGCGCCGAGGACAGCGGCGCCGGCGGGCTTCCTGCAAAGCCGCCAAACGCGCCTGAAGGCGCGTGTACATAGGGTCGTGGAGCTCGACGGCGTCGAATGCATAACATCAGGGGTGAGGGAGGCGCGTGAGCGCGGTGTAGCCGTTCCAGATGATCTGGACGCCGATGCAGACGAGGATAAAGGAAGACAGACGGAGGATGACGTTCATGGCGCTTTCGCCGAGGGCATGGGCGATGTTTCGGGCGAAACGGTAGCTGATCCAGATGCTGATGGCGATGAGGAGGGAGCCGATGAGAAGCGCGGCGAGGCTGGCGGTGCCCTGGGCGCGGTTGGCGCCGACGGTGATGGCAACGGAGATGGTGCCGGGTCCGACGGTGAGCGGGAGGGTGAGCGGATAGAAGGCGCGTTTTTCGATTTCGGCGGTGGAGTTGTTGCGATGGCGGGACGCTTCGCTTTCACCCGATGACTGCAGGAGGTGCCAGCCGGTGGAAAGGACGACGAGGCCGCCGCCGACCTGGACCACGGGAATCGAAATACCGAAGAAAGCAAGAATATAGTTGCCGATGAAAATAGAGCCGAGGAGGAGCATGAAGCCGTTGAGGGCGACTTTGCGGGCAAGAAGGGAACGGGCGGAATCGGGCAGCCCCTGCGTGAGGCTGAGGAAGATGGGGGCGGTGCCGAGCGGGTTGACGATGGGGAAGAGCGCGCCGATGATGAGCAGCACTTCGCGGACGATCTGGCCGAGGCTTAAGGAAATGCCGCGCATGTGGTCAATATGACAGACGCGGATCTGCGGGTGGATCTGAATAAAGAGTGGCTGGAGACGAACGGGATTGGCGGCTATGCGTCGTCGACGGTCGCGGGGCTGAATACGCGGCGGTATCACGGGCTGCTGGTGGCGGCGACGGAGCCTCCGGTGGGGCGCGCGGTGCTGCTTTCGAAGCTGGAAGAAACGCTGGTGGTGGGGAGCGAGCGGTTCGAACTGGGCGCGAACAAATGGGCGAGTGGGGCGGTGCGGCCGGAGGGGTTCCGGTATCTGGTGGCGTTTCGCGAGGACCCGTATCCGGAGTGGACGTATGCGGCTGGCGGCGTCGAGGTGGTGCGGCGCCTCTATATGGTGCAGGGCGAGAACACGGTGGTGGTGCACTATGAGCTGCATGGCGCGAAGTGCGAGCTGGAGGTGCGGCCGCTCGTCGCGTTCCGCGATTTTCATGCTTTGACGCATGCCAATGGGACGCTGAACGCGGAGGTGAAGGTGGAGGGGCGGGTGGCTTCGATCCAGCCCTATCCGGATCTGCCGCGCCTGTATTTTGCGCATGACGCGGAGGCTGTGGAGCGGAGCGGGAGCTGGTATTACGGGTTCGATTACGCGCGCGAACGGGAGCGGGGGCTCGAGGCGGTGGAGGATCTGTATCAGCCGCTGGTGCTGCGGTTCCGCGGGAAGCGCGGGGTGGTGATCGCGTCGACGGAGAAGCGGCGGAGCGGCGCGGGACCGGTGGAGACACGGAATCGCGCGGATCAGTTCATCGTGAAGCGCGGGGAGTTTCATTCGATCATTGCGGGGTATCACTGGTTCGGGGACTGGGGCCGCGACGCGATGATTGCGCTGCCGGGACTGACTCTGGTGCGGGGGCGGTTCGATGTGGCGAAGAGCGTGCTTTCGGCGTTTGCGGGGTGCGTGAGCGAGGGGATGCTGCCCAGCCGGTTTCCGGATCATGGCGAGCAGCCGGAATACAACACGGTGGATGCGGCGCTGTGGTTCTTTGAGGCCGTGCGGTGGTATCTGGAGTTCACGCGCGATCTGGCGTTTGTGGAGAAGATGATGCCCGTGATGCGCCGCATTGTGGAGTGGTATGAGTGCGGGACGCGGTTCGGGATTCGCGCGGATGCCGATGGGCTCGTGAAGACGGAAGCGGGGCAGCTGACGTGGATGGATACGGCCGCCACGCCGCGGCGCGGGAAGGCTGTGGAGGTGCAGGCGCTCTGGTACAACGCGCTGCGGATTCTGATTGAGCTGGGCGCGAAGGATCTTGCCGAGATGGCGGAGCGGGCAAAGGCGAATTTCAACGCGAAGTTCTGGAATGAGGCGGCGGGATGTTTGTTCGATGTGATCGAGGAGGAAGATACTTCGATCCGGCCGAATCAGGTGATCGCGCTGAGTCTGAAGTATTCGATGGTTTCGCAGGAGCGGGCGGAGCGGATTCTGCAGGTGGTGGAGCGGAAACTGGTGACGCCGGTGGGACTGCGGAGTTTATCGCCGGGGGATGCGAAGTATCGCGGGCGGTATGTAGGCGGGCCGGCGGAGCGCGATGCGGCGTATCACCAGGGGACGGTGTGGCCGTGGTTGATCGGGCCTTATGTGTCGGCATGCCTGAAGGTGCGGGGCGAAGCGGGGTTCGCGTTTCGGGATGCGGGGTTGGGGCTGGCGCCGGAGATTTATGATGGCGATGCTCCGCATCTGGCGCGGGGGTGTATTGCGCAGGCGTGGAGTCTGGGGGAGTTGTTGCGGGCGCAGTGGGAGTTGAGGCGCGCAAGCTCGACTTGAATTCTCCTGCTAGACTTTCGAAATGCGCACGGTTCGGTGGTCCATCCTGTTTCTCGCTTGCGCGTTTTCGGTTACTGCGCAGCAGGCTCCGCTCGAGGGGCCCGAGAGACAGGCAGTACTTCGCCAGCTCGATGCCAGCTATTACCATCCGGACAACCTTGCGTCCATCGAGTGCAACGTCGGTCTGGATTTCAGCAGCGTGATCGCGGCGCTTGGGGGCAACGCGGACGCTGCAAAATCGTTGTCCGGGATTTCCATCAAGGTCAAAGCAGCCCGCGGTGAGATTACAAAACTTGAGGTCAGCTGGCCTCCTGACACGAAGCTCAATAAGGAGCAGATGCAACAAAGTCTGCAGCAGATGGTCGGGGGCTTTTTTCAGATGTACTGGAGCGTGTTTGCCGCGTCGATCGTGACTCCGCCCGCTGACGCTGTGAGCATTGAACCGAGGGCAGGTGGCGGCTACACGATGCACCAGCGTTCCAATAATATGGACACGCTGGCGAGTCTGGATCAGGACTTCCTTCCGAATCAACTCGAACTCCATAGCGCAGTCATGAACGGGACCATGGATTTTCACTTCTCGGCTTCCGAGAACCCGCAACCGGGAGACCTTCGGCGGATCACGGGCCTTGACGTATCCCAGCAGGTCGCCTCGTCAAGCATGCAGATCAAAATCGACCTCGACTATCAGAGGGTGGACGGGTTGGCGATTCCACACCGCGTCTCGATGGGGCTGGGCCGCGGGATGACGGTCGGCATGGAACTGACTGGTTGCTCCGTGAGCCGGAGGTAGCGGGTCGTCAGAACAGCTCAGATCGACATCAGAGATTTGACGTCAGGCAGGCGGGCGGGGTGTTCGTTGGCGTCGGGATACCAGGCTTCGAGGCGGACGAGATGGCCTCGGCTTTGGAGGAGGATGACGCGGACGAGTTTACCTTCGATTTCTCCGTAGGCTTCGGCGATGGTTCTTTCGGACTGTTGGACTCGGGGTTGATTGTCGGCGACGCGGAGGTCGAGGGTTGGGCAGCCGCAACTGCATTGGCCGGTTACGCGGACATGGTCGAGTTGCGGGAGGAATTCGGGGGAATTGCGGAGGAGCCATTGGGCGGTGGCTCGTTCTTCCGGAGTAAGTGGGCGGTCGGTGGTTCGTGTTGTGGTTGGCTTCTGGCCTCCGAGGACCGATGCAAGCGACGTGAATCCAGCCGTTACGTCTTTCATGTTCTGGATTTTCCTTATTCCGCTGCGGACCAATCCTCCGCGATTGCCAGATCCCGTTGAGCCATGGCTTTGTAGCCTGCTTTAAGCGCCTCTGCGAGGTCACTACGCGCGTGGCCGGCGATGCCTTCTTCGACGTCTTTCACTAATCCCCCATCGAAAGTTACGCTGGAGCCGCGGGCTTCGGCAAAAGCTATAGCCTCGGATAGCAAGCGCCCCGTCGTGGGGGTCGTGATGACGGCAATCGGGCGATGATCCTGCTCGACGACGATCTTGACGCCTTCCTGGACTCTGGCCAGGATGGAGTGGGCATCGCGGACAAGTTCAGATTCTGAAATACGGACCGTCATGCTGCTTCAATAGTAACCCGCGCTTTGGCCGGTGTGCCCTTCCAGCCAGCGCTCCAGTTGGGCGGAGTCATTGATCACGTTCCCGGAGCCAGCTCGGGTCTGGCGGAAACAGTCCGGGTGGATTTGGTGCAGCGTGTAGCCGGTCGGCCATCCGCGTTGCGGGCCGCTCGATGCAACGACCCACGAACACTTTGGCGTCTTCGGGCGCCCATTCATGAGGCCTCGAGCAAGGCCGCCGACAAGGCCGGCGACTGCACCGTAAGTTGCGCGCTGCTTCCCGGCGTCGAGACGGGAAACGATTTCTGAGAGGGTCCAGCGGCCGGTATGGAGACGACGGGCTCTCTCGCCTTCGCGGTTCTTTGCGATCCGCGCAATAGTTCGCTCGGCCACCGTCATTTCGTGGTATGGCTTCATCGGCTTCTTAACCTCCGTACCCGCGATACAGTTCGTGCTCTGGAAAATGTGCAGCCACTGGCCTGGCGGGCGACCCGTCTGCACGCAGCGAGCTTCCAGCTCCGCTTTGAGTTGCTCGTTGTGAGGCACCACAATGTATCCGCTCTGGGTGTCTCCGATCATGAGACAGCTATAGCCCTCCGCCACGTTGATGGCAACGAGTAAGCACAGCAGAGCGTCCAGTCGATCCTGGTCACTCTTCCGGGGCGCAGAGTTCGCCGCAGCTGCTTCGAGCCAGTGAGCGAGGTGGCTGAGGCAGCGATTTCTGAATTCGGCGCACGCCTTACTGCAAACATGCTGCCAGTCGGAGAGGGAGAACGTTTCTTTTCTCGACGGATTGTATTTCGGGAGCCGCCCGGCCGAGCGTGAATCAAGGAGCGTCCATCCGAGAGCAATGATGGCGAGTACCGGATACGTTTCGAACACCAATGTTGGACCAACCGGCGCTGTGGGATCGGCAGGGCCTCCGAAGCGCGAGAGAAAAGGCCAGACCGGCGCAAAATCGCCGAACATTTCGGCTCTGGATCTGCTTGCTGGTTGCATTCCGCCGAACCGGAGACTGACTGCGGACGAAACGATGTGCTCAACAGGGCGCTGTCCGGAGGAGTTCCTCACGATGGTCGGCTGATCCAGGAGGATCAGAGTTTGATCTGGCGTGTATTGTGACTGCCATCCCGAAATGATGCCCTCAGCTGTAGGGAAATCGGCGGCTTCCGGCAAACCGAGTTCTCGGAATTGCCCGTCCGCGAGGCGGACCACGCCGACAAGCGCACCCGCGTTACCTGGAGTCCATGCGGAATCAAAGCCCACGAGCAGGGTAGAACTGCCACTCGTTGCTGGGTGCATGGTCGTTATTGTCGCCCATTGCGAAACGGATGCCAAAATGGTCCTGTACGTGGATTTTCTTTCAGGGCTCAATCCCCAACAGCGTGAAGCGGTAGAGACGACGGAAGGGCCGGTGCTGATTCTGGCCGGCGCGGGCAGCGGGAAGACTCGTGTCATTACGCATCGGATCGCGCATCTGATCAGCGCGAAGGGCGTTCCTCCTTCGGCGGTGCTGGCGGTTACGTTTACCAATAAGGCAGCGGCGGAGATGCGGGGGCGGGTCGAGAACCTGCTCGAAGGGTTTCCCATGTCGTCGCCTCCTTTCATTTCGACGTTCCATTCGTTCTGCGTGCGGCTTTTGCGGCGGGATGGGGATGGCCTCGCTGCGGTGCGGCCTGGGTTTACGCGGTCGTTTTCGATTTATGACGACGACGATCAGTTGATGATCATCAAGTCGGCCTACAAGAAGATGGGGCTCGACGAGAAGGCGCTGCCGCACCGGACGACGATGTCCGCGATTTCCGCGGCGAAGAATCAGAAGAAGACTCCGCAGGAGATGTACAGCGAATCGGCCGATCCTCGCGTAACGAAGATGGCGGCGGTGTACGAAGAGTACGAGAAAGAACTGCGCGCGGCGAATGCGCTCGATTTCGACGATCTGCTGCTTGAAGCCGTGCGGCTGCTCTATCACGACCTCGCGACACGCGAGGCGTGGAACCGGCGGCTCGGCTACGTCATGATCGACGAGTATCAGGATACAAACCGCAGCCAGTATGAGCTGATGCGGCTGCTCTCGCAGAGCCACGACAACGTGTGCGTGGTGGGCGACGAGGATCAGTCGATCTACAGCTGGCGCGGGGCGGATATCCGGAACATTCTGGATTTCGAGAAGGATTTTCCCAACGCGAAGGTGATCCGGCTCGAACAGAATTACCGGTCGACGAGGAACATACTCGAAGCGGCGAGCGTGGTGGTCGCGAACAACAAGGAGCGCAAGGGAAAGTGGCTGTGGACGGAAGCCGATGAAGGCGATCAGATTGCCATCTACACGGCGCACGACGCGGAGAATGAAGCGCTCTATATCGCGGATTCGATCGACAAGATTCTGAAGCAGTATCCGGGGCGGCGCGTGGCGGTGCTTTACCGGACGAATTCGCAGTCGCGGCAGATTGAAGAAGCGCTCCGGCGGTACGGCCGGAAGTACAACGTGGTCGGCGGCATCAGCTACTACCAGCGCGCGGAAGTGAAGGACATTCTGGCGTATCTGCGGCTCGCGCAATCGCAGACGGATGGGATCAGCCTGCAGCGGATTATCAATGTGCCGGCGCGCGGGATCGGGAAGACGACCGTGGAGCAGGCCGAGAAGTTCGCGGCGGGGAACGGCGTCACGCTGTGGGATGCGATCGGGCAGATGCTGGAGAAGAATGAATTCGGCACGCGGGCGCATTCGGCGGTGCTCGCGTTCCGGAATCTGGTGGAGGATTTGAGAGAAGCCGCGCAGTCGATGCCGTTGAATGAGACGCTCGCGTTTATTGAAGAGCGGACGGGTTACCGGCGGATGCTGGAGCAGGACAATACGCCGGAAGCCCTGGCGCGGCTTGAGAACCTCAACGAACTGATGAACGCCGCGGCGGAAGCGGTGGAGCGCGGCGAGACTGTGGATGAGTTTCTGGATCATGCGGCGCTGGTGGCACAGGCGGATGCGCTGGATGAGACGGCACAGATCACGCTGATGACGATCCATAACGCGAAGGGCCTCGAGTTTCCGGTCGTGTTTATGGCCGGGATGGAGGACGGGCTGTTTCCGCACAGCCGGTCGCTCATGAGTGAGGCGGCGATGGAGGAAGAGCGGCGGCTTTGCTATGTGGGGATGACGCGGGCGGAGAAGCGTCTGGTGATGAGCTGGGCGCGGTACCGGCGGCGGTTCGGCGGCGGGGAGCAGGAGCGGACGCTGCCTTCGCGGTTCCTGAAGGAAGTGCCGGAGAATCTGGTGATCCGGATCGGCGTGGAAGAGGATGATGTGCCGCAGGTGGATCTGACGGCCGAGCGCTGGCAGGTGCGGCAGGATTCGCGGAAGAATCTGTACACCGGGAAGACGTATAACTCGGTGGAGAATATTCAGCAGTTCTTCAAGGAGCGGGGGATTGCGGTGCCGAAGGCGCCGGTACAGGCGCCCGTTCAGGCTCCAAAGGAGGAGCCGCGGCTGAAGCCGCAGGTACAGTCACAGCAGGGCTTGTTCGGGCAGAGTGTTGTTCCACCGGTTCAGCCCCGGACTGTGCTGCCGAAAGCACCGCCTCCTCCGAAGCAAGCGGCGCGAACAGGTACATTAGTAGAGCATCCGAAATACGGCACGGGAACCATCGTGCGGCGCGAAGGGGAGGGTGACGACGCGAAAGTGGTCGTGATCTTCCAGCGCTACGGGATGAAAAAATTAGTGGAGAAATACGCGGGCCTCAGGAACGCATAACAACTAAATGGATACAAAGAACGTAAAAGACACTGCAGAACGCAAGAAGCTGAAGCGCACGGCGCGCAAGAAGGCGGCGCCGAAAGCGAAACGCGCCCAGGGCGTGGCTCGCGGCGAACAGAAGCGCAAGATTCGCCGGCAGGCGCAGGGCCAGCGGAAGCGTTAGTCCGCAGTTACTCTCCACACGGTCCCGATGCCGTCCACATTACTGCGAACGCGCAGTATCGACGATCTGATTGCCGCCAGCGACGACCCCGACAGGCGGCTGAAGAAATCGCTGGGACCGTGGAGCCTGACCGCGCTGGGAATCGGCGCGGTTATCGGCTCGGGCATTTTCACACTTACAGGCACGGCGGCGGCGGGCAAGGTCGAGAAGATCGAGAGCGTGCTGCATGCGACGGTCATTGACCTCGCGTTGAACGGCTCGCATGCCGGTTCGATGCTGGGGCGGCCCGGCGCGGGTCCGGCGATCACGCTGTCATTCATCCTCGTGGCGATTGCCTGCCTGTTTGCGGGGCTTTGCTACGCGGAACTGGCGTCGATGATTCCGGTAGCCGGGAGCGCCTATACGTACGCGTACGCGATTCTGGGCGAGCTGTTTGCGTGGATCATCGGGTGGGATCTGATTCTCGAGTACGCGGTCTCGAACATGTCGGTGGCGGTGGGGTTCTCGGCCTATTTGCAGGACCTGGGAGATAACCTGTTCGGGTTTCACTTACCTGCGGCGATCGCGTTTCCGAGGTTCGCGGCGCCGGGCGCGCCGAGCGGCGTGTTCAACATTCCGGCGCTGCTGATCACGATGGGCGTCACGTGGCTGCTGGTGCGCGGAGTGAGGGAGGGCGCGGGCGCGAATAACGCGATGGTGGCGATCAAGATTCTCGCCATCGCGATTTTCTGCCTGGGGGCGATGGGCGCGGTGCATCCGGGGAACTGGAAGCCGTTTGCGCCGCATGGATTTTCGGGCGTGCTGACGGGCGCGTCGATCGTATTCTTCACGTACATCGGGTTCGATTCGGTTTCGACGGCGGCGGAGGAGTGCCGGAATCCGCAGCGCGATATGCCGATCGGGATCATTGCGACGCTGATCATCTGCACGATCCTGTATGGATCGGTGGCGCTGGTGCTGACGGGGATCGCGCATTACGAGACGCTGAATACCGATTCGCCGGTGGCCGATGCCTTGAAGGCGCTGGGGTATAACCGGCTGCGGGTGGTGGTCACGTTCGGGGCGCTGATGGGGATGATTTCGTCGCTGCTGGTTTATCAGTACGGGCAGGCGCGCGTGTGGTTTGCGATGTCGCGCGACGGGCTGTTGCCGTCGATGTTCGCGCGCGTGCACAAGACCTTTCAGACGCCGCATGTGAGCACGTGGATAGCGGGGTTTGTGGTGGGGATTCCGGCGGGATTCTGGGATATCGATACGTTCGCGGAGCTGTCGAATATCGGGACGCTGTTTGCGTTCGTCGTGGTTTCGGCGGCGGTGATTGTGCTGCGCAGGAAGCAGCCGGAGCGTCCGCGCGGGTTCCGCACTCCGCTCGTGCCGCTGGTGCCGGCACTTTCGATTGCCTGTTGTGTGCTGCTGATGGCGGGGCTGCCGCTGCTCACGTGGATCCGGTTCTTTGTGTGGCTGGTGATCGGCCTCGCGATTTACGTGGCGTTCGGGAGCAGGAACAGCACGCTGGCGGCGGCGGAATAATTTCCGTACCCTGAGAACAGAATGGTTGGGACCGAGCTTTACCGGGTGGATGGACCGTGGCGCGGAAAGCTGGCGCTCGCGGCGCGTCCGCGCGGCGGCGAGTGGCTCGAAGATGAGATTGCGAGCTGGCAGCGACAGGGCGTCGATACCGTGTTCTCTCTTCTTACCGGAGACGAAGAGCGAGAGCTCGATCTTGCCGGCGAAAGAGATGCGGTTCGGTCGGCTGGCTTGAAGTTCCTGTCTTTCCCTATTGAGGACAGGAAAGTGCCGGAATCCGAGACCGCTTTGCGAGAGGCGGTAGAACAACTGGACGAGGAGCTTGCCGCGGGCAAGCACGTGGCGCTGCACTGCAGACAGGGGATTGGACGTACGGGTTTGGTCGCAGCTTGCCTGCTTCTGACCAGGGGGATCGATGCGAAGACCGCTGTTGCGCGGTTGAGTAAGGCACGCGGAACAGACGTGCCGGAAACTCCGGAGCAACGGCGGTGGATCGATCACTTTGCCGGAAGCCTGGCTGCGCGGCGATGAACGGCCAGCCCCCGCTGAAGCCCCTCCATTCTGAAGAGTCGCTGAGCCGCGTGAAGCTGGCTGCGTTTGGAAGGCTCTCGTCAGTTGCGCTGAAGCAATCGCTGGCGCCGGGGCGGGACCATTGTCTGAAGGCAAGACCAGACGGGACGATGCTCGATGGACATCACCGAATACATGTCCTGCGTGAACGTGGCGAAGACGTTAATGCGCTGCCGCGAGAGGTCATCCAGCCGCACGAGGCATAAACGCGCCTGAAGAGTCTGTGTGAGAACTGCGGTTCACGGGTATTCGGCTGCGAGCGTGGTCCGGAAAATCCGGTACAGTTGAGCGGGATGACGCCTTCATCGTCACGCGGGGGGCATGAAAATATCGGCGCGGCGCTGGCCGCGTGGTGGCTGTTGAGGCTGGTTGGGCGTTAGTGATTTCTTCGATCGAGGGCGGCGGCTGGAGGGACAGACAGCCTTTTCCCCGACGACCGTTTCGTTGATTTCGAGTGACTTGCGTGACGCGGAAAAGGTGTCTGTCCCTGGGTGCCCGGTGCGGCTGCGAGCGTGGTCCGGAAAATCCGGTACAGACAACCTTTTTCGCGCCGTCCCGGCTCTCACGCAGAAGTTTTGTAACGCGAAAAAGGAGTCTGTCCCGGTTTTCCTCAGTGGCTACTTCAGGAGCAAAGGCCCTGAGTGCAGTTCTCACACAGTCTCTGAAGGCGCGTGTACATCAGAACTGGACGGTGAGGCCTTCCCATGCGGCTTCGAGGTTGGGGAAGCGCTCGCGCGCCTGCCGGACCATGCCGGCCATGAAATCGTCGTCGTGGATGGGGTCGTGGTGGAAGAGGACGAGCTGCTTCGCTTTCGCGTCCTTTGCGACCGCGACGGCGTTGACCCAGGTGCTGTGTCCCCAGCCGCGGTGGGTTTCGTATTCCTCGGGCGTGTACTGGGCGTCGCAGATCAGTAAATCGGCATTCGCCGCGTAATCGCGGAGAACCTTGTCGAGCTTCGCGTCGCCGTGTTCGTAATCGGTGGCGTAAACGATCACGGCGCCGCCCGCTTCGATGCGATAGCCGGATGCTCCCTGCGGGTGGTTCAGGGCGAAGGGGCTGATGATGAGGTCGGAGGTGCGCACCGATTCACCGCCTTCGATCTGGTGGAAATCGCGCTGCGCGGCGACCTGGCTGAAGTCGATCGGAAAGTAGGGCTTCGCCATCTGGCCTTCGAGCGTTTCTTCGAGCGGGGGTCCGGTGGTGCCGGAGAAGAACGAGATGTGGTTCTTCGACATGTAAATGGGCGCGAAGAAGGGGATGCCCTGAATGTGATCCCAGTGGAAGTGCGTGAGGAAGATTCTGGTTTCGATGGGGCCGCCGCCGGCCTCCTTCATCATGCACTGGCCGAGAGCGCGGATGCCGCTGCCGGCGTCGAAGATGACGCGCTCGCGGGCGGTCGAGATTTCGAGACACGCCGTGTTGCCGCCGAACTTGAGGTTTTCCAGCTGGGGTGTGGGTATGGAGCCGCGTACGCCCCAGAATCTGGCTCGAAGGCTCATGTTCAGAAGGCCATTTTACTCGCGATGCGTTTGCGGTCTGCTTTTTCAGTCCGCAGTTTGAGCGCGGTTTCGTAAGCCGAGCGCGCTTCAGCAGGATGGTTCAGAGCCTTCTGGGTATCGCCGATCTGTTCCCAGAGGGCGGGATTCCGGGCGTCCAGCTTCGCGGCGGCGTTGAGTTGTTCGAGCGCCTGGGCGGGCTGGTTCGCCTTGAGATAGAGGCCCGCGAGCGCGGTGCGCGCGGCCACGTACTCGGGCTTCGATTCGAGGACCTTGTTGTATTGCTCGATGGCGCCATTGGTGTCACCGGTATCGGCGAGCAGGCCGGCGAGGCTCAGGCGCGAGGGCAGGAAGCTGGGGTCGATCGAGAGGTTTTCCTTGAAGGCGTCGATGGCTTCATTCTGGCGGCCCTTTTCGCCAGCGAGCAGCAGCGCGAGATTGTGGCGCGCGGGGAGCAGCGAGGAACGCTTCTGGAGCGCATCGCGGTAGAACTTTTCGGCTTCGGCGTTTTTGCCTTCGGAGGCTTTGAGCGAACCGAGGGCGTTGAGCGGTTCGGGGGAATCGGGCGCGAGCGCCATGGCCTTGCGATAAGCGTCTTCGGCTTCGCGGCGGCGGTTCATGCGCTGGTAGACGAGCCCGAGGTTGTAGGGCAGATAGCTGAACTGCGGGGTCAGGCGCATGGCCTGCTGGTAGCTGCGGATGGCGCCCTGGTAATCGCCGGATTCGACGAGCGAGAGAGCGAGGTTGTGCAGTGGGTAGGACCAGTTAGGCGCGCGGCGGGCGGCGTCGCGGAAGGCGGGGACGGCTTTCGTGAAATCGCCCTGTTCGAGATAAGCGATGCCGAGGGCATTGAAGCCGTAGGCGGCGCCGGGATCGATGCGGACGGAGTTTTCCAGAAGATTGGCGGCCTGCGGGTATTGCTTGTCGTAGAGCAGGGCGCGGCCTTCGAAGAAGGAGTGGCGGCCTTCGAGATAGAGCGATTCCGGCGTGAGGCGCAGCGCGGCTTCCATGTACGCGGAGCCCTGGTCGAATTCGGATCTGGTCTGCGGCGTCTGGTCTCCGGCGAGATAGCGGAGCAGCACCTGCTGGGCCTGATCTTCGAGGGCTACGCGCAGGGAGTTTTCCTCGAGGAAAAGCTGTTCGGGCGGGAGTTCAGAGCGCAGGCGATCGAGAGAATCCCAGGCGCTGCCCGGCGTGTTCGGCATCAGGCGTTTGGCGGCGATGGCGGCCTGGAAGCTATCGACATCCTGCTGGGCCTGGCCGGAGAGCGCGACGGCCTGCGGGCCGGCGAGGAACAGCGGACCTCCGTTGCGCGAATCGTAGAGAGTGCGGAAGCGCGCGAGGGTGATGCCGGGTTTTGAAAGATCGGAGAGCCTGGTGGCGTTGCCCATGGCGCCGAAGTCGCGCGGGTGCTGCTTGTTGGCGGTGAGGTTGGGGACGTTGTCGCGGACGTAATCGATGAGTTCGCCCGAGGTGACGGCGCGGTTGTCATCGTGATCGGCGAGGCCTTCGAGGCCTTTGAGCACGGAGTAAGTGAAGGCGCCGTGGCCGCCACCGAATTGGGTGCCTTCGACGGAAGTTTCTTTGGCGCGCGTCGCGGTGAGGCCGAGCATTTCGCCTTTGGCCTGGCCGAGACGTTCGACGGCGGTGCCGATGCCGGCGGTTTTGAGGTTGCCGATGGCCGTGGCGCGGGAAACGTCGGCGAGGAAGACGACGCGGCCGACTTTCGAGAGATCGTCTTCAATCAGCGACTGGAGTTCGGCCATGGGCAGCGCGGTGGTCTGGAGATCCTGCGGGTCGCTGTCGTAAGTGACGATGAAGGCGCCTTTGGTATCGACGGTGCCGTGGGCGGCGACGAGGATGAAGATGGTGTCTTTCGAGCCGGCGCGCTGCTTCAGGAAAGTCTGGAAGGCGTTGCGGATGGCCGCGGTGGTCGCCTGTTCGTTGGTGAGGACGACCATCTGATCGGCGGGAAGGCCGCCGCCGCGCGGGCTGGCGAGATGCTGGCTGAAGGTTTTGGCGTCGGCTTCGGGGAATTGCAGCCAGAGATCCTGCGGGAGTTTTTCGTATTTCGAGATGCCGATGAGGAGCGCGAAGGTTTTGGCGTCAGACGCGACTTCGGCGGCTTTCAGGGCAGCCTGATCGGCGAGAGATTCCTGGAGTTCGAAGATGCGGCCGCGGACCCAGGTGGCGTCCTGCCACTGCGCAGCGACCTTCTGATAAGCGGCGAGGGCGTTGGCTTCGAGATGGGCGCGATCGAGAATGGCGGCTTCTTCGGCCAGCGCTTGGGCGTTGTTGGGATCGGTGCGGAGGAGTTCTTCTTCAGGCGCGAGCTGATTGCGAACGTCCGGCGGGAGCGAGGCGAACGGGACGGCTTCGCCTTCGGGCTTCGCCAGACCACGCGTCATGCTGACCCCGTAATGCTGCTGGCTGGCGACGGCGACGCGGACGAGTTGCGGGAGGAAGCAGGCGTTGACGGGCTTGGGAGCGTCGAGTTTGCCGGCTTTGACTTTGAGCTGTTTGGCGTCGAGGAGGACTTCGCTTGAAGGCGTCAGGGTTTGGGAGGCTTTGGCCGGGCAGTAGAGGAAGCTGGTGGGGCTGTCGCTGGTTTTGAGCGAATCGCCGGAGAAAAGGATGTCGCCGGGGCGGGCGGCAAGCGGGGTTTCGGTGTTGGCGCGGAGGACTTTGCCGGTGCCGGCGGAGAGGATCAGGCCGACTGGTTCTTCTTTATTGTCAGCAGCTTGCAGGGCAAGAGCGGGGATGAGGGCGAGGAAAAGGAAGCGCTGGCTCACGAGATGTCTCACTGGGTGACCCCGGTGGCGTGGACCGGCTGCTGTTTCGTCGTTTCGACCAGCGAGACTACGGTGTAAAGCTTCATCGGTACGGTTTTCCCTCTTACCGGGACGTCACCCAGAAACAAAGTGTCTATCGTCCCCCCGGCCATTTCACGGGTTTCTTCGCTGAGCAGGAGCTTCGTTTTGTGCTCCTTGTTCAGACTTTCGAGGCGCGAGGCCAGGTTTACGGTGTCGCCGAGGACCGTGAACTCCATCTTGTCCGACGATCCGACGTTGCCGATAACGACTTCGCCGGAATGCAGGCCGGCGCCGGTTTTGAAATCCCCTGGGGTGGTCACCATCTCGGTTGCGCAGGTGACGGCGCGCCAGGCATGGTCCCCGGGACGCGCGCCTTCATCGTCATCGGAAAATACGGCCAGAATACCATCGCCGATGAATTTATTCACGTGGCCGTGGTGGCGGACGATGATGGAAACCATCTTCGCCATGTAGACGTTGAGGAGGTCGACGACGAGCGCGGGGTCCTTCGATTCGCAGAAGGCGGTGAAGCCGCGGATGTCGGTGAAGAGGATGGTGACCATCTGGCGCTTGCCGGTGAGACCGATGCGGCCGGACTGCTCGAGCGAGGTTGCGACCTGTTTGCCGACGAAGAGGGCGACGGCGCTCTTGAAGAACGAGCTTTTCTTTTCCGCGGTGGCGAAGCGGTAGATGATGCCGCCGATGAGGGCCCAGACGAAGCCAATCAGGATTTCAGTGGAGGAGAAAAGCCAGCCGGAGAGGAAGAAGAGATGCGTGGCGGTGAGCGCGGCGGCGAGGAGGACGATGCTCCAGAGAGCGGTCTGCGACACCGCGAAGGAAGTCATGATCGCGACCGTGGCTCCGGTCACCACCGTCAGCGCGGCGATGCGGGCCCAGGGCGCGACGGGCTGGAGGAATTTGCCGGTGAGGATGGTGTTGAACGAACTGGCGTGGATTTCGACGCCGGGCGTCATCCATTTATCGGTGAGGGAGAAGGCGGTGAAGAAAGGCGTGGCGTGGCGGTCGCCGATGTTATCGGGGCCGAGAAAGACGGCTTTGCCTTTGACCCACTGCGAGAGTTTTGCGAGATCGCCCGCGCGCTCGGCTTTGACGAAATCGTAGATCGAGACCCTGGGGAAGGTGTCGGCCGGGCCGGCGTAGTTGACGATCATGTTGCGCTGGCCGTCGGTGGGGATTTCCCGGTTGCCGAGGAAGACGCGGCCGTTGCGGACGGAAGCGTTTTTTCCGGTGAATTTTTCGGCGGCGCGGAGAGCCATGCTGCGCGTGAGAGCTTCGGGTGGAACGCCTTCTTTCGGGGCTTCGATGAGTTCCTGGCGGCGGACGAAGTCATCGGCGTCGTCGGTGAGGTTGGCCATGGCGGACATGCCGAAGGCGGAGGCGAGCATGTTGATGGGCACGGCGAAGGCGGGGTTGGACTGATCGGCGCTGGAGGCGACGAAGGCCGAGACGAGCGGCATTTTCTGCGAAGCGTAAGTGACGGCTTCGGCGAGCGCGCCGTCGTTATCGGGTTCCCATTTGGAGACCGGGATGCCAAAGGCGACGTCGAGTACGAGAACCCTGGCGCCGGCGTCGGCAGCGCCTTTGATGACGTCGGCGTAATAGCGGTGCCAGAAGAGATTGGGCTCGGGGAAGTTATCTTCGGCTTTTTCGTCGATGCCGACGATGACGATGTCTCTGGCGGGGACTTTGCCGCGCAGAACGAAGTTGGCGTCGCTGGCTTTGAGTTCGAGAAGACGGAAGAACTGGATGTTGGAAAGCACGAGCGTGAGCGCGATGCTGCCGAGCGCGATGGCGGCGCCGATTCCGATTCGCTTCCAGTTCGGTTTCATGCCTGCTTTCTGAATGTTAGCGGATGTTGGAGAAAGAGTGAAAATAGACCGGGGAGTCAGTACACTCAATAGTTACGCAAATGGGGCGAATTGTCAGGCTGGCGGCGTTATGGCTGGGGTTGGGAGGGCTGGCTGGTCTGATGGCTCAGACCACGCAGGGGCTGATCTCGGGCACCGTCATCGATTCCGTGACCGGGCGGCCGGTTACCGGCGCTTCCATTGCGTATTCGAACCCGGCGCTGGCGGTTACGGGCACCGCGACGGGTGACGCAAACGGCGCTTACTTTTTGCCCATGCTTTCACCGGGGACTTATACGATCCGGGCGAGCGCGGATGGATATCAGGCGCAGGAGCTGCAGCAACTGGAGCTGACGGTTGCCGGGCGGATTGAGATCGATTTCAAGCTGCGGCCGCTGCATGACGTCTGGGAAGCGGGACAGTATCGCAGCGTTTTCCTGCCTGGCAGCAAGACGATTGTCACATTCTACGGGCCGGACGTGGATACGAGCCGCTCGGGGTCGTTCGAAGGACAGCAGGGGAAGCAGGGCACGCTGGATACTTCGGTGTCGTACGTGGTCGATCCGGAGCAGATTGGTGATATGCCTTTGCAGGGCCGCGACGTTTATACGATGCTGGTGAGCCTGCCGGGCGTGACGGCGGATACGGGGACGGCGCGCGGGCTGGGGATGAGCGTGGCCGGCGCGCGGCCATCGTCGTCGAATTACCTGCTCGATGGGGCTGAGAACAACAACTATCTGATTACGGGGCCGCTGAATCCGGTGGCGCCCGAAGCGGTGCAGGAATACCGGGTTTCGACCAACAACTTTTCGGCGGAATACGGGCAGACGGCCGGGTTCGTGGCCAACGCGATTACGCGCGCGGGCGGGCCGGAGTATCACGGGATCGGTTATGAATATCTGAAGAACGATGCGCTGAATGCGGCGGATTTTCAGGACAATCTGAACGGCACGGGGCGGCTGAAGGACACGGAGAATCAGTTCGGGTATCAGGTGGGCGGGCCGGTGCCGAAGACGGGCAAGCGGCTGTTCTTTTCGAGCGCGCTCGAAGAGCTGATCAGCCACAGCGAGCAGGCGGCTCAGACGTATCTGCTGCCGACGACCAATTTTCTGCCAGCGCTGAATGTGCAGCCTTCGCGGGATTCTTACAAGCTGCTGACGGAGTTTCCCGGGCCGACGATTCAGTCGGTGAATCTGACGGCGCCATACAAGGTGTCGCCGCCGGTGGTGGTGGACCGGCTGCTGGCGCTCGAGCGCGGCGATTATTCATTCAACGGCGGCAAGGATCATCTGATGGGGCGCGTCTCGATTGCGCGGGTCACGGAGCCGGATTTCATCTGGACACCCTATCCGGCGTTTATCACGCCGCTCAACGAGAACACGGAAGGCGCGGCGGCGAACTGGATGCACACGTGGTCGCCGCGGCTGACGAGTGAGCTGAAGGTGGGGTACAGCGACGACAACCTGTGGTGGAACCGGGCGCATCCGGAGATTCCGGCGCTGGCTTCCTACGACGGCGTGGATCTGCCGGGAAGCCCTTCGGCGTATTCCTACCGGAATCACAACCGGACGCCGGAAGCGATATACAGCACAGTCTGGACGCGAAACCGGCATATCGTTTCGGCAGGCGCGGGGTTTCTTTTCCGGATGAACGACGGCTACCAGACGGTGGGGCAGGACGGGATCTACTTCTTTTCGAACGTGATCAGCTTCGCGTTCGATGCGCCGGAGTTTTTCGAGGCGGCGGTGAGCCGGACGCCGGCCACGCCGGCGCTGCCGAATTACAACCGGAGTTATTCGTATCAGCAGAATTACTTCTTCGTGCAGGACAGTTACCGGGTCAGTTCGCGGCTGACGCTGAATTACGGGATCCGGTACGAGCGCTACGGCGCGCCGGTGAATACGGGTGCGGCGAAGGACACGCTGCTGGTGCTGGGTTCGGGATCGGATTTCACGTCGCGGCTCGCGTCGGGGTCGCTCGAGACGCCCGCGAGCGGGAACGAACAGATTTTCGGCGCCGATAACGGCGACATCGCGCCGCGGTTCGGCTTTTCGCTCGATCCGTTCGGCAGGGGCAAAACGATTGTGCGGGGCGGGTTCGGGATGTTTTACGACCGGCCTTTCGACAACCTCTGGCAGAACGTGCGCAACAACGGATATGTGATCCCGCTCTATTCGGTTTCAGGCGCTCCGGTGGATTATCTGCAATCGATTTCGAGCGTGCTGCCTTCGTATGCGAGCCAGAACTCGGCCGTGGTGAACGCGAATTTTCCGGGCATCACATTGATGGACCCGAATCTGAAGAACGGTTACGCGGAGACGTTTTTCCTCGGCACGGAGCAGAGGGTGGGCGAGAACCTGACCGTGCAGGTGACGGGGAACGGGTCGCTGGGACGACGGCTGATTACGACCGATATCGTGAACCGGGAGTATACGGTGACGAGCGGGCTGGGGCGGCCGAATGAAGCTCTGCCGGATGTTTCGTGGCGGTCGAGCCAGGGGCTCTCCGATTACTATGCCCTCGATGCGCTGGTGCGGTACCGGCTGGGGAATTTCCTCGCGCAGGGCGCGTACACGTGGAGCCATTCGATCGATAACCAGAGCGATCCGCTGGTGGGGGATTTCTTCGCGCTGGATTTCACGAGCATCAACAGCAGCGCCGGGACGGGATTGCGGTCGACATTCGCGCAGCAGTACAACAGCAACGCGGACCGCGGAAATTCGGAGTTCGATCAGCGGCAGAATCTGTTTCTGCTGGGCACGTGGCAATCGCCGTTCCGCGGTTTTCTGGCGCGGGGATGGCGGGCTTCGTGGATGGCGGCGTTCCGGTCGGGCCTGCCGTATACGGTGCTGAGCACGACGTCGATTGCTCCGGTGAACGGGCAGGGAGAGATTCTCAATCAACGAGCCAATCTGCTGAATGCGGCGACGGCGGTTTACAGCTCGCCGCAGCCGGTGGCAGGCGGCGTGATGCTGCTGAACGGGGCGGCGTTCGCGCAGCCGGCGAATCCGAGCGTGATCGGAACGAGCGGGCGCGATGCGTTCACAGGACCGGGTTTGTACAGCATCAACTTTTCGCTGGGCCGGACGTTCGCCGTGCCTTATGTGCGTGAAGGGACGCGGCTGACGGTGCGGGCCGACGCGTTCAACATTCTGAATCACGCGAATCTGAACAATCCCGATAACCTGCTCGGCGATCCCAATTTCGGCATTGCGACGTACGGGCGGCAGGGCACGCCTTCGGGGTTCCCGGCGGTTTCGCCGGTGAACGAAACGGCGCGCCAGATACAACTGTTGCTGCGCATCGAATTTTAGGTTCCCGATGGTCGGACGCGTCATTTCGCACTACGAAGTCGTCGAGAAGCTCGGCGAGGGCGGGATGGGGCTCGTGTACAAGGCCAGGGACCTGCAGCTCCATCGTTTCGTGGCCATCAAGGTGTTGCTGGCCAGCTCGGCGGCGCGGGCGGACCGGAGGGCGCGGTTCATTCAGGAAGCGCGGTCGGCCTCCGCGCTGAACCATCCGAATATCGTGACGATTCACGACATCGTGCACATCGACGAAGGCGAGCCGACGGAAGCCGAATGCATCGTGATGGAGTGGGTGCGCGGCCACACGCTGGCCGACATGCTCAGCCACGGGAAGATGCCCACGGTGGATGTGCTGAAGGTTGCGACGCAGATCGCCGATGCGCTGGCGGCGGCGCACAACATCGGGATTGTGCACCGCGATCTGAAACCGGCGAACGTGATGGTGACGCCGGAGGGTCTGGCGAAGGTTCTGGATTTCGGTCTGGCGAAACTGGCGGGCGATGAGACGCAGGGGATTCTGACGCATGAGCTGACGGAATCCGAGACGACCAAGTCGATGCACATTTCGACGCGGCCCAAGACGGCGGAAGGGACGATCATCGGGACGGTCGCGTATATGTCGCCGGAGCAGGCGCAGGGGCGAAGGATCGATGCGCGGTCGGATATTTTTTCGTTCGGCGTGCTGCTCTACGAAATGCTCACGGGCGAACGGGCGTTCCGCGGGGATTCGAGCCTTTCGACGCTGACGGCGGTGCTGCGCGACGATCCGCCGCCGCTGGCGCGGGCGGGCGTGGACGCGCCGCCGGAGCTGAACGAGATCATTGTGCGGTGCATCAAGAAAGACCCGAACCATCGCTACCAGACGATGGCCGAGGTGAAGGACGCGCTCGAGCACCTGTATCTGATGATGCGGTCGGCGACGCTGCTGAGCATGACGCAGATTTCGTCGAGCGTGTGGAAGCAGCCGGCGATTCGCGGCGTGCCGTCGATTGCGGTGCTGCCGTTTCTGAACCTCAGCTCGGACAAGGAGAACGAGTATTTCAGCGACGGGCTGGCGGAGGAAATCATCAACGCGCTGACGAAGCTGGGAAATCTGCGGGTGACGGCGCGCACGTCGGCATTCGTGTTTCGCGGGGCGCAGCAGGATGTGAAGCAGATCGGCGAGAAGCTGGGCGTGGCGAATGTGCTCGAAGGCAGCGTGCGCAAGGCGGGAAATCGCGTGCGCGTGAGCGTGCAGCTGATCGGCGTGGAAGAAGGGAACAATCTGTGGTCGGAGCGGTATGACCGCGAGATGACGGATGTGTTCGAGATCCAGGACCAGATTTCGGACGCGATTGTGGCGAAGCTGAAGGTGCGGCTGGGCAGCCAGTCGGGGACCGGGATCGATCCTTCGCGGCCCATGCCGCAACTCGTCAAGCGGTATACGGAGAATCTCGAAGCTTACGACGTTTACCTGCGCGGGCGGTTCGAGCTGTACAAGATGACGCGTGAAGGGCTCGACGCGGCGAAGAAGCTGTTCGAAGAAGCCATCCGGCTCGATCCGAATTACGCGCTGGCGCATGACGGGCTCGCGTATTGCCACTATTCGGAAGGGTTCCTCGGGTTCGCGGCGCCGAATATCGCGATGCCGAAAGCGAAGACGGCGGTGCGGCGCGCGCTCGAACTGGACGACACGGTGGGCGACGCGCACGCGACGCTGGGCGTGATTCTGGCGCTTTACGACTGGGACTGGGCGGGAGCGGAGCGCGAGTTTCTGCGGTCGATGGAGCTGAATGGCGCATCGCCGGTGGCGCGGGACGTGTACGCGTTTTTCTTCCTGCGTCCGGTGGGGCGGATCGATGAGGCGATCGGGGAGACGCAGCAGGCGCTGTCACTCGATCCGCTGTCGATTCTGTTCCGGGTGCATCTCGGGTTCCTGTTCTACGTCCAGCGGCAGAACGAACATTCGATCGCGCAGTTCCGTAAGGTTCTGGAGATGAGCCCGAACTATTATCTGGCGCACGCCATGCTGGGGCAGGTCTATACCGGGGCGGGCGACTTCAACGAAGCGCTCGAGTGCTATGGGCGGGCGCGTGTGGCGGATGTGGACAGCAGGTTTGTGGATTCGCTCGAAGCCATGACCCTGGCGGCGGCGGGACGGCGCGCGGAGGCGCTGGCGCTGCTCGCGAGGATTACGGGGAAAGCGGCGACGGGTTATATTTCGCCCGTCAGCATTGCGTACATTTATACGTTTCTCGGCGATAAGGACAGGGCGTTTGCGGAGCTGGAGCGCGGCATCGAGGAACGCGATCCGAACATTCTCGGGCTGAAGTCGAATCCGATTTTCGACCGGCTGCGATCGGATGAGCGCTATGGAATCCTCCTCCGCAGAATGCATCTCGAAGGTTGAACGGGTTGTCTGGCCGATCGCGGCGGCGGCGCTCGCGATTCATCTCTACGCAAGCGGCGCCTACGGATACTTCACCGACGAGCTTTATTACCTCGCCTGCAGCCGGCATCCCGCGTGGGGTTATGTCGATCAGCCTCCGTTGATTGCGGTGGTGACGGCGCTGGTGCGGGTGCTTGCGGGCACGAGCCTGCGGGCGATTCGATTCCTCCCCGCGCTGGCTGCGGCGGCCGAAATGATTCTGACCGGGATGATCGCGGCGGAGCTCGGCGGGAAGCGGTTTGCGCAGGGCCTCGCGGCGCTGGGAGTGCTGGTGGCGCCGGGGATTCGCAGCGCCGATGGATTCCTTTCGATGAACGCGTTCGAGCCGCTTTTCTGGCTGGGCTGCGCGTGGCTGGTGATCCGGATTATCCGGACGCGGGAGGACCGGCTCTGGATATGGGCCGGAGTGCTGGCGGGCGTCGGGCTCGAAAACAAGTACTCGATGCTGATTTTCGGCACGGGCCTGGTGGTGGGTTTGCTGCTCACGCCGCTGCGGCGATTGCTGGCCTCAAAGTGGTTCTGGATCGGGATGGCGATTGCGTTTGCGATTTTTCTGCCGAACCTGATCTGGAATGTGCGGGAGCACTTCCCGTTCCTCGAACTGCAGGCGAACATTCGCCGCAGCGGGCGCGATGTGGCGCTGAGCCCGGCGGCATTTTTCGGGCAGGAGATCCTGGCGATGCAGCCGTTCTCGCTGCCGGTGTGGATGGCGGGGTTGTGGTTCTTCTTCGCGACGGAAGCGGGCAAGCGGTTTCGCGTGCTGGGGTGGGCGTGGGCGTTCACGGCGCTGGTGATCGTGATTCAGAGTCCGCGGATCTACTATTTGTTTCCGGCGTTTCCGCTGCTGTTCGCGGGCGGCGCGGTGATGTGGGAACAGTGGCGGATGTGGCGCGCATGGCCGGTGGTGATGACGGTCACGGGCGCGATGCTCGCCCCTCTCGCGATTCCGCTGCTGCCGCCGGAGACGTACCTGAAGTACACGAACGCTCTCCACATCGAGCAGCCGAAGATCGAAAATCACCGGCTGGGTCCGCTGCCGCAGATCTTCGCCGATCAGTTCGGATGGGAAGAGATGGCGGCTGAGGTGGCGCGGGTGTACCGGCAGGTGCCGGAGGACTTGCGCGCGAAGACGGCGATCTTCGGGCAGAACTACGGCCAGGCCGGCGCGATCGATCTCTTCGGGCCGAAGTACGGATTGCCTGCGGCGATCAGCGCGCACCAGAACTATTTCCTGTGGGGTCCGCGCGGGTATACGGGCGAGAGCATGATCGTGATGGGTGACCGGCGGGAGAGGCTCGAAGAGCTGTTCGCGAGTGTCGAAAAGGTGGGGCACGCCGGGCACCCGTATTCGATGCCGTATCAGCACATCGATATCTTCTGGTGCCGCGGGATGAAGCGGCCCCTCCGCGAGGTCTGGCCGGAAATCAAAAACTGGGACTGATGGAGCGGATCAGGCTTCGAGCGTGGCTTCGAGCGCGATCTTCGTGTTGTAAAGTTTCGAAACCGGGCAACCGGCTTTGGCGGCCTGCGCGGCTTTCTCGAAGGCTTCCTGGCTTGCGCCGGGGATTT
>DASPQQ010000193.1:0-15630 GCA_035624885.1 Bryobacteraceae bacterium
CAAAGTACCCGTCACGCGCCGCTTCCCGAGATCCACGCGCAGAAGCGCCGGCGGAGCATCCGTCACCACCACAGCCATATCGCCATCCGGCAGGATGCGGAACGAAACCGGCTTGCCCGGCAGGGCCATCCGCCCCACCACCTCAAACCGCCCGGGATTGATTTCGACCAGCTCCGCGCCCTCCCGGCTGAGTGCAAAGACCCGGTTGCGCGAATACGCGAGCTGGTCCGGCGCGTGCGAGAGCGGGATGGCCGTCACCCTGCGGAACTGCGCCAGATTGGCCACCGCCACCGACCGCTCCGTCCCGCTCGCGGCAAACAGCCACCCCTGGTATCGCGTACCCCGCTTCCGCCCGCACGCGGCCAGAAAAACGGTTCCAAGGAAAGCTCTTCGGCAGATGAATTGCTCAGTCAGATTGTTGGGAAGACTCAAGAGCGAATCGTACCAAAGCCGCGTATTTCGGGGTGTTCCTGTAGTCTATGACTAGTCTATGACTAAAATTACAGGAACGTGATTCGAGTGCCCGGAAACGGGTGTAGGATATAACAATCAACGAGCCCGGGGAGGGATACGAGGGTGCCGCGGAGCCGACAGTCAGCGTGCTGGATCGTAAGCGCCTGGCTCTTCGCGCCGGCGACAGCTCTCCCCCAGATGTTGATGCACTCCCTGTCCTCCGGGGGTACAGTCCAGTTGATGGGGTCCGACGCCGCCATCCTGGACATGGGCGAAACCAGGAAAGACCTTCCCTGTATCGTTACGCCCGTCAATCCGCTGCTCGGCTTCGATCTCCGCTTCCACTCCGGCTACGACATCCTCATGCCTCTCCGCGAACTGGCGGGTGACGGCGATGAGCTGACCATTATTTTCCGCGTCACCCCGGCAGCCGAAAAGGATTCGCCATCGTATTTCATCTCCAAATACAACGTCCCGAGCATCGAGGCCGATGCCAAAGGCGATGCTTATCTCCAGGGCGGATTCGACATCGGCGAAGGCGATTACCACGTGGACTGGATGATGCGCGACCGCGTTGAGCGCGTCTGTTCTTCGAGCTGGGACATCAAAGCCGCCCTCCAGCCCAAGGACCAGGGCATGAAGCTGCCCATCGCGCCGGCGGTTGTCGAGGCCTCCGAGCGCGAGTTCTTCAAGGAGGAACCCCCGGTGGCGCGCGTCGAACCCGAAAAGGCTCTTAAAGTCAAGGTGCTCATCAACTTCGCACCCCAGCAGGACGCCGCCTCCACCATGCTGCCGATCGATACGAGCGCGCTCGTTTCGATTCTGCGCAACATCTCCCGCGAGCCCATGATCTGCAAATTCTCCGTTGTCGCCTTCAACATGAACGAACAGCGGATCGTTTACCGGCAGGACGACGCGGATCAGATCGACTTCCCGGAAATGGGCAGAGCGCTCGGTTCGATCAGGCTGGGCATGATCGACTACAGGAAGCTGACCGACAAGCACGGCGCCAGCGACTTTCTGGCGAAGCTCATATCGGACGAACTGGCCAGCAATACCTCCGACGCGGTCATCTTCGCCGGTCCCAAGATCATGCTGGAAGACAGCTTCCCGGCGGAAAACCTGAACGAGCTCTCCGGCATCCGGTTCCCGGTCTTCTACATGAATTACAACCTCACCCCGATCCAGAACCCCTGGCGCGACATGATCGGCACCGTAGTCAAAAAACTCAAGGGCTACGAGTACACCATCAGCCGCCCGCGCGACCTCTGGACCTCCTGGTCGGATATCATGGGACGGATTGTAAAAATGAAACTCGTTGCGCAACCCGCAACGTCCTCACACTAGAGATGAAATTCAGCTTAGGGGCAGTGGTTGTGGGAGCCGCGTTGCTGGCCGGTCCGTCCGGTTCGGCGGCCCAGCGCTTCAGCGATCCGGATATCCTGGCTCCTTCCTACCCCAGCCCGCAGGCCGTCGTGGACCAGATGCTCACGATCGCCGAGGTGAAGCCGGGCGAAATGGTCTATGACCTCGGCTGCGGCGACGGGCGCATCGTCATCTCGGCTGCCCGCCAGTTCAGGGCGAAGGCGGTGGGCATCGAGATCCGCCGCGACATCTACGAAAAAACCGCGGCAGCCGTTGCCGCCATGGGCCTTGCCGATCAGGTGAAGATCGTGCAGGGCGACGCCCTGCGCTACGATCTGAGCCCCGCGGATGTCGTGACTCTCTATCTCCTCACCAGCTCGAACGAACGGCTCAAGCCCGCGCTTCTGAAGTACCTCAAGCCCTCAGCCCGCGTCGTCTCCCACGATTTCGAAATCCGCGGCTGGAAGCCCGCCACGGTCCGGAAGATGGAAGTCGGCGGCCAGACGCACGCGATCTACCTCTACCGCATCGCGGACGTGCAGAAGTAGGCTCCTTGCCCGCGAAGGCGCTCCGCGCCCGACGGGCCGAGTTATGCTGAGTCGTGCGTCGCGGATAGACGCCTAAAACCATGGCGATCGATCGAAAGTACGAACGGGACGTCGATCTGCTGCTCGCAGAAGAATTCACCGTTTCGCCGCCATTCGTGCGGTGGTTCCTGGACCAGACCAGGAGCTTCAGAGGGCTTCAGGCCGAAGTGGAAGACGTCTTCACATCCCGGAGCGATGTCACGGGAGAGTCGGATCTCGTGGTGATCTTTAGGAGGCATGATGATGGCTCCCGATTCGCCGTGCATATTGAGGATAAAATCGATGCTCCGTTGCAGCCGGAACAGGAGCTTCGCTACCGGCAGAGAGCCGATGCAGACGTCTCTCGGGGAGCATACGCGACCTACGATGTGATCCTTTGCTCACCGCAGGGATACCGTGAATCCCATCCTGACGCCGAGGGCTTTGACGCCTTTGTCACCTATGAGCAGATTAGCGGCTTTTTGTCAGATCACGCGCCAGACGACCGCCGCCATCGATATCGAGCCGCGTTCCTGGCCTCAGCAGCCAAGAAAAGCTCGAACACGTACGAACGCATCGACGATGCCAGGACAAATCTCTTCTGGGCTGCCGCCTACGATATCGCCGTCCGCGAGTTTCCAGAACTCGAGATGAAGCCCCTTACCGTTACGAAAGACTCGACCTGGATTGAGTTTCGTCCAAAGGATATGCCGTCGCTTCCCCGTCGCATTTACATCTCGTTTAAAGGGGACCGCGGCTTTATGGATCTTACGTTCTCAGCGTGCACTGCGTACCTGTTTCAGCCTCGTATTGCTGCCCTCCTGGAACCGGACATGACAGTGCATCAGACAGGCAAGGCCGCTGCCGTTCGCATCAAGACCGACCCCGTCTTGGTACGTGAAGTGGACGAGTTGGCGCGGCAAAGGCTCCGCGAGGCCTTCGCCGCCTGCGTCCGGCTTATCCGCTTCTACCGTACGAACCGGGAGCGCTTAATGAGCGCGGCGGCGGAGTCACTTCCAGAACCTGCTGCAACGCGGGGATGACCGGTCACTCAGCCTGGCCGCCCCCCGGGGAAGCTCGCGTTTTCAAAAATGGCAACGTGGAGCGTACGGACGATTGGGTCGACGGTCCAGCGTCCCGCCCGCTGGCACCGTTGCCGCATACATCACCGGCGCCGGCCGCGGTTCACGATTTACGCCGCTGCGCCCGCCGCTTCGTTGTGATGGTGGAACCGGACGCTCACCAGCTTCGAAACGCCCTGCTCCTGCATCGTCACCCCGTACATCGCCTGCGCCGCCTCCATCGTCTTCTTGGAGTGCGTGATCACGATGAACTGCGTGTCAATCGCCATCTCGGTCAGCAGCCGCGTCAGCCGTCCGATGTTGGCTTCATCGAGCGGCGCATCCACTTCGTCCAGCACGCAGAACGGGCTCGGCTGGTACTTGAAGATCGCCATCAGCAGTGAGAGCGCCGTGAGCGCCTTCTCGCCGCCCGAAAGCAGCAGCACGTTCTGCAGCTTCTTGCCCGGCGGCGACGCGATGATATCGATTCCGCTCTCGTTGATGTTCGATTCATCGGTGAGCCTCATCTCACCCGACCCGCCGCCGAACAGCGTTTCGAACGCCTGCTTGAAGTTCTCGTTGATGACTTTGAAGGCCTCGGTGAAGCGGGTCTTCGAGTACTCGTCGATTTCCTGAATGGCCTTCTCGGTATCGCGGATCGAATCGAGCAGGTCCTGTCTCTGCGCGGTGAGGAAATCCTGCCGCTGCTGCGCTTCTTCGAATTCCTCGTGCGCCGTCGGATTCACCGCGCCCAGGTTTTCGATCTTCGTCTTCGTCTCCTGCCAGGCCGCTTCCGCCGCCGCCAGCACCTCAGCCGACGTATCCGGCGGCAATTCCAGCTCCGCCACCGGCGCGTTCAGTTCCTTGCGGCTGGTCTCATCGAGGAACTGCAGTTCCGCCTGGCGCCGCGTCAGCTCGACTTCGATCTCCGAGCGCCGCGTATGCCCGGCTTCAATGCGCGCCCGCAGCTCACGCAGAACCTCATCCGCCGCCGCCAGCGCCTCGCGATACCGCGCTTCCTCGTCGGCCAGCTCGATCACCGTACGATCGGCCTGCGCGATGTTTTCGCCGAGCGTAGTCAGCTTCTGATCGAGTTCGATGTTCTCGTTGAGAATCCGCGCCCGCGTCTCGCCCCAGCGCTCCACCTGGCTTGCAATCTGCGCCCGCCGGTTCGACATTTCGCGGAACTGATTCTCGAGCCGCGCCAGAGCCGCCCGCTCGCCGCGGTGCCGTTCCTCGAGCGCCGCCAGCTTCGCCCGCAGCAAGGCGTGCTCTTCGCTGATCCGGTGGGCTTCGGCCTGCGCGTCTTCGAGTTGTTCGCGGAGAGCTTCGAGAGCCTGCTCGCGCGCGGTGCGGTCGGCGTCCTTCTGCTCCACCAGCGTCTGGTTCGCAGCCCGGTTCTGCCGCGCCCGCTCTTCCTCGCGCTTCAGCCGTTCCAGTTCCTGCCGCGCGATGGACACGCGCGAGCTCGCGCGGTTCAGCTCCTCCGCCGCGCGCCGAAGATCGTGATCGAGCGAAACCGCTTCTTTTTCGCCGGTCTGCTGCAGTTGCCGCAGCCGTTCCAGTTCCGCCTCGAGCGCCGACGTGGCCGTCTGCAGCCCGGTCTGCTCACCGATCTTCAGCGCGAGCGCCGCCTCCTGCTGCTGGAGCTGCGCCGCGTATTCGCGCATCTCGCGCTTGAGCACGAGCGGGCCGCTTGCCTTCTTGCGGCCGCCGGCCAGCATGCGGCCGCTGTAGCACTGGCCGTCCGGCAGGAGGAAATGGCTTTCCGGAAACTGCTCCGCCATCGCACGCGCCTGATCGCTGCTCTCAGCCAGAAAGCAGTTCGCCAGACGCGGCAGCAGATTGCGGGTCTGCCCGGAAAGCCCGTTGGTGAAATTGACGTAGTCCGTGAGCCGGGGCAGGGAAGGCGCGTTCGCCTGCCCTGCCTCCGCCACCGGACCGCCTTCGACGAGGAACGTCGCCCGCCCCTCCAGTTCCGCCCGCAGCAGATTCATGCTCTGCTCGGCCTCGTTCCAGTCCTTCACGACGATGTATTCGAGTTCGTCATGCAGGAACTCTTCCGCCGCGCGCTCCCACGCCGGATCCACATCGACGAAATCCGCCAGCACGCCCTCGGCCTTGAAACTGCCGGCGCGGCCGCTCTCGATCGCAGTCAGCAGCTTGCGCGTCGATTCCGCCGTATAGCTGTGGTGCGAGAGCACGTTCTCGAGGGATTCGCTGCGCGCGCGCAGCCGCGAAGCTTCGGCGCTCAACTGCTCGATTTCCCGTCGCAGGGCCGCGGCGCTTTGCCGGTGCTGCGCCAGCGCTTGATCCGTCTGCCGCCGGCTCTCCGTGATCGTCTGCAGCTGCGCCTGCCGCTCAGCGATCTTTTCCGAGAGCTGCTGGCGCAGGCCGGTGAGCCGTTCGATCTCCGCCGCCGCCAGTTCTTCGTCCTTCTGCACCCGCGCCCGCTCGCGCTCGATGCCGGAAAGATAGGTATCGGCCTGCGCGATCTGATTGCGAATGGTGGAAGCTTCGCCGAGCAGCCGCAGGATCTGCGCGCGTGCCGCTTCAATCGCCTTCTCGGCTTCACGCACCCGCACCTGCACCGCATCCCGCGCCTGATTCTTCTGCATCAGGCCGTTGCGCGCTTCCTGCATTTCCTTTTCGAGCGCTGCCACGCTTTCCGCGAAACCGGCGCGCTCGGTCTCGTTGTGTCCCAACCCTGCGGCCAGCCCCACCGATTCCTGCTCCGCCGCCGCCATGCGCTGCTCGATGCTCGCGGCCTCGCGCACATGCGCTTCAAGACGGCCCTTCGTGCGCTCCGCCTCCACGCTCATCTCGCTCTTCTGGCGCCGCGCTTCGGTCAACTGCGCTTCAATCGAATAGAAGATCTCCTGCGCGCGCTGCCGTTCGGCGTCCTTGTCCGCAGCCTGCGTGGTCGCGTCTTTCAGTTCCGCGGAAGCCGCTTCGAGCGCCGCTGAAGCCTTTGCGGCTTCGTCGCTCAGGGAAACGAACCGCCCCGCCAGCACCGTGCGCAACTGTGCTTCGATTTCGCCCTTCAGTTCCTGATACCGCCGCGCCTTCGCCGCCTGCCGCTTGAGCGAATTCACCTGACGGGTGACTTCCTCGAGAATGTCGAAAACGCGCGACAGATTCTGCTTCGAACTCTCGAGCTTCGCTTCCGCGAGGCGCCGCCGGCTCTTGTACTTCGTGATGCCCGCGGCTTCTTCGATCACTGCCCGCCGGTCCTGCGGCTTCGACGACAGAATCTGCCCGATGCGGCCCTGCTCGATGATCGCGTAACTCTCGGGCCCGAGACCGCTGCCCATGAAGATGTCCTGAATATCGCGCAGCCGCGCCTGCCGCCCGTCGATCAGGTATTCGCTCTCACCCGACCGGAACAGCCGCCGCGTGATCGTGATCTCGCCCGGCTTCGTCGACGGAATCTCGCGAACCTTCGATTCTTCTTCACCCTCGGCCGCCGGCGCCGGAGCCGCCGCATGCGCCCCCGGATCCACCAGCACCATCGTGACTGAGGCCATCCCCACTGGCTTGCGCGACTTCGTGCCCGCGAAGATCACGTCTTCCATGCGCGACCCGCGCAGGCTCCGCGCCGACTGCTCTCCCAGCACCCAGCTGATCGCGTCGCTCAGGTTCGACTTGCCGCAGCCGTTCGGCCCCACCACCGCCGCAATGCCGCCGCCCGTGAACCGGAGCTCCGTCCGGTCGCAGAATGACTTGAATCCCTGGAGTTCGACTTTGCGCAGTTTGAGCACGCGGTACCTCGCTTCCCTGACGGAACGTCACCATACTAACCTCGCTTTCGGGTAAAGTAAAGTAGCATGAGCCCATCAGGGAGTGTTTTCCTCAGATCTTCCACAATATATTGTGGCGAAAGCGACAAACCTACTCTCTCAGCGACGGCCAGACCGGCGGACGCTTCTCAGTGAAAGCCTCCACGCCCTCGCGATAGTCCTCACTCGAGAGCAGCCGCTCGCGCAGCATCCGGCCCACTTTCCCCGCGTGATCCCAGTTGTGACCCCGGATCTGGTGGACGTAATCGAGCCCCACCCCGATCGCTATCGGACTGAAACTGCTGATGCGGTGTGCCAGCTCAAAAGCGCGCGCCATCGGGTCGGGCGCAATCTCGGTCACGAGGCCGTATTCGAGCGCTTCCTCCGCCGTGAACTCCCGCGCCGTCAGGCTCAGCTCGACAGCCCGCCGTTCGCCGATCGCCATTTCCATTGCCCGGAAGATCAGAACCGGCCAGAGCCCGATCCGCACTTCCGTGAGTCCGAAACGTGCATCCGGCTTCGCGATCACGATGTGAGTATTTGCCACCAGTCCCGTGCCGCCCGCGAGCGCCGCGCCGTGGACAGCCGAAATGATCGGTTTGCGGATCCGCTGGATCGTGCTGTACAGCCGCTCATGGACGCCGGCCATCTGCACCTGATCGGTATCAAGCGACTCCCGCAGGTCCATGCCCGCGCAGAAGCAGGGTCCGTTGCCGGTCACGACCAGCGCCCCGATCGAGTGATCGGTATCGGCCTTGTCGAAGGCGTGCACGAGCTCGCGGCACATCGCAACCGTCAGGGCATTGCGTTTCTCCGGGCGGTTGAGCGCAACATGCAGCACCCGCCCCTGCTGGGATTGAGTAATCATAAGGTCTCCATTGCCAGCGCCGTGGCGCGCGGCCGGTTCATCGCCACTTCGAGCGCCAGCGTCAGAATGTCGCGCGATTCCACGGGATCGATCACGGCGTCGCAATGCCCGCGCGCCGCCGCGTATTTCGCATCCAGCCAGCGTTCGTAATCGGCGCGCGTGCGCTGCATGGCTTCCTCGAGTTCCGGCGTCTTCTCCTGGCCCGAATAAAGCGCCTGCACCGCCGATTCACCTTCCATCACGCCGATGCGCGCCGTCGGCCAGCTGAAGGTGAAATTGGGATCGAAGCCCTGCCCGGCCATCGCGTAGTAGCCCGCGCCGCTCGCGTGATTGATGGTCAGGACGATGCGCGGCACGCTCGCGCACGACATGGTTTCCACCATCTCCGCTCCCGCGCGAATAATCCCTTCGCTCTCCGCTTCGACGCCCACCATGAATCCCGAAACGTCCTGCACGTAAACGATGGGCGTGCCCGCGCGTTCCGCGTTCTCGACGGAATACGCGGCCTTGCGCGCGGTCTCGGTGTAGATGATGCCGCCGATGCGGGGCTTCAGAAATCCGCGCCGGTTCGCAATCACCGCCACCGGATACCCGTTCAGCCGCGCATTGGCGCACAGCATCTCCGGCGCGAACTGCTCCTGAAATTCGAGATAATCCTCCCGGTCGAAGATGCGCCGCAACACGTCTTCCACGTTGTAAGGCAGGCGGTGATCCGCCGGCAGAACCGAGTAAAGATCGTCGGCCGGCTGTGCCGGCTCGGTGCGCGCCGGCGCCGGAAGAGGCGCAGGCAACTGCCGGAACCGGCTGCGAATGATCGCGATGCAATCGTCATCGTCTTTCGCCATGTAATGAGCCACGCCGCTCGTCGCATTGTGCAGCTTCGCTCCGCCGAGCGATTCCTGATCGATCGACTGCCCGGTCGCACCCTTCACCAGGTTCGGTCCGCCGAGCCCCATGAAGCTGGTCTTCTCGACCATGATGATGACGTCGCTCAGCGCCGGCAGATAAGCTCCGCCCGCGATGCACGGCCCCATCACCGCGGCAATCTGCGGCACTTTCAGCTTGCGCCGCATGAGCGAGTTGTAGAAAAAGATTCGTCCCGCGCCGTACTGGCCGGGAAAGATGCCATCCTGATATGGCAGATTCACGCCGGCCGAGTCGACCAGATAAACGATGGGCACACGGTTGCGCATGGCGATTTCCTGCGCCCGCAGGATTTTCGTGATCGTCTCCGGCCACCACGCCCCGGCCTTGACCGTGGCATCGTTGGCGACAATCACCGCCGGCCGGCCTTCGATCTTGCCGATGCCGGTCACGACGCCGGCCGCAGGAGCCTGCCCGTCGTACTGGTCATAAGCCATCAGCAGCCCGACTTCGAGAAACCGCGCGCCCGGATCGAGCAAGCGCGCAATGCGCTCGCGCGCCGTCAGCTTTCCGGCCTTGTGCTGCCGCTCGATGCGCTGCGCCCCGCCGCCCTCGCGAAGCCTGTCCTCAAGCCGCCGCAGCGTCTCGACCAGATGGCGCATATGCGCCGTGCGTCCAGGTGCCTGGCTTAAATTGCTTTCGCTCCGGGGATTGGCCATCGACCCCCAGTGTAGCCCTCACCAGACGCGGGTGAGCTATTTTGCGAAGCCAGCAGGCGACTCCTCGAAATCCCCGCTACTCTCGCCACTCATTCCGGTTCCCGCCTTCCGATTGGGCGATGTGAACGGAACGATTTTCAGGACAGGACGATTCCGCTTCGTGAGGATAATCGTTTCACCCGCGGCGGCCCGCCCGACCAGTTCCTCAAAACGAGCCCTGGCTTCAGTCAGACTGTATTCCACCGCCATGGTTGAGGGGCCTCACGCCACCGCGGCATTCCGCGCCGTTACCGTTAACCCGAGAGCCGTCCGCAACTCCTCATCGAGCTTGCGCGCCAGCGCCGCATTCTCCTTGAGATGCAACCGCGCATTCTCGCGCCCCTGGCCGATCCGCTCTCCCCGATAGCTGAGCCACGATCCCGACTTCTCGACAACGGTCTTCGCCACGCCGAGATCGATCAGATCGCCCTCCTGCGACACACCCTCGCCAAACAGGATGTCGAACTCGGCCTCGCGGAACGGCGAGGCGACCTTGTTCTTCACGATCTTCGCCTTCGTCCGGTTGCCGATCACCACCTCGCCATCCTTGAGCGCTCCGGTCCGCCGCACATCGATTCGCACCGACGAATAGAACTTCAGCGCGCGTCCGCCGGTCGTCGTCTCCGGACTGCCGAACATCACCCCGATCTTCTCCCGTACCTGATTGATGAAGATCATGCAGGTATTTGTCCGTGACAGATTACCCGTCAGCTTCCTGAGCGCCTGCGACATCAGCCGCGCATGCAGGCCAACGTGGTTATCGCCCATTTCGCCTTCCAGTTCCGCCTTCGGAACCAGAGCCGCGACGGAGTCGACCACCACCAGATCGATCGCGCCGGTCGTAATCAGCGAGGCCGCGATCTCGAGAGCCTGTTCGCCGCAATCGGGCTGCGAAACCAGCAGATTGTCGATATCGACCCCCAGCTTCCGCGAATACGCGGGATCGAGCGCGTGCTCCGCATCGATGAACGCGGCCACGCCGCCGGCTTTCTGCGCCTGCGCAATCGCCTGCAGCGCGAGAGTCGTCTTGCCCGAAGACTCCGGCCCGTAGATCTCCACCACGCGGCCACGCGGAAACCCTCCCGCCCCGAGCGCCGCATCCAGCGACAAACACCCCGAAGAAATCACGCTGACCGGAACGACATTGTCCGCCCCGAGCCGCAGCACGGTCCCTTTGCCGAACTGCTTGTCCATCGCCACAAGGGCGAGATCGATTGCTTTCCGCTTTTCCGCTTCCGTCATGCAAGGTCAGTACCAGCTGACGGCAAAAGTTCTCAGAACATTCGTCGCAGGTAGAGCGGTATAAAATAGAGGTAGACAGGTTTCTTCGATGAGTCTGAATCTCAAAAACGACGAAGTTCATGAACTCGCCCGCAAGCTTGCGGCGCTGACCGGTGAAACGATGACTGCGGCTGTAACCGAGGCCGTTCGGGAACGCCTCGAACGGGTGCGCGACCAGCAGAGCCCCTCTGGAGGTATGGCGCAGCGCCTGATGGCGATTGGCCGTGACTGCGCCGCCCGCATCAAAGAGCCCTGGCGGTCTGTCGATCATGGAGATCTTCTCTATGGTGAGGACGGATTACCGCGATGATCGTCGACGCTTCAGCCGTCGTAGCCATCCTGCGCAACGAGCCCGAGGCCGATGCTTTTACGCAGGCACTGGAACGGGCGTCGCGAACCCGCGCCGGCGCCAGAATCTCCGCCGTCAGTTTCGTCGAGGCCGCGATCGTGATCGATGGAAACCGGGACCCGATCATCAGCCGGCGGTTCGACGAGTTCATAAAGGAATCGCGCATTCTGATCGAGCCGGTGACGATAGAGCAGGCGCAAATTGCTCGCGAGGCCTTTCGCGATTTTGGCCGCGGCAGCGGCCACCCCGCGAAGCTGAACTTCGGAGACTGCTTCTCTTACGCTCTCGCGAGTGCGACGGGCGAACCACTGCTCTTCAAAGGCAATGACTTCAGTCGCACCGATCTAAAGGTTGCCAGGTAGGCCCTACTCCTCGTCCTGCCGCAGCGCCGCCAGCACCCCGAAATCCTCGAGCGTCGTCATGTCGCCCTTGACCTCGCCGCCCGCGGCCAGTTCCCGCAGCAATCTCCGCATGATCTTGCCGCTGCGCGTCTTCGGCAGCGCATCGGTAAACCGGATATCGTCCGGCTTTGCCAGCGACCCGATCTCCTTCGCGACCCAGTTCCGCAGCTCGGTCTTCACTTCGTCGCTCGGCTGATTCCCCATCTTCAGCGTCACGAACGCGGCAATCGCCTGGCCCTTGATCTCATCCGGCCTTCCGACCACCGCTGCTTCGGCCACGAGCGGATTCGCCACCAGCGCCGACTCCACTTCCATGGTGCTCAGCCGGTGTCCGGAAACGTTGATCACGTCGTCGACGCGCCCCATCACCCAGACATATCCATCCGCATCCTGCCGCGCGCCATCGCCCGTGAAATACGCACCCGGAATCTGCGACCAGTACGCCTGCTCATACCGCGCCGGATCGCCATAAATCGTGCGCAGCATCGAGGGCCACGGCTTCTTGACGATGAGATAACCGCCCGAACCCGCCGGCACCGGCTGCCCGTCCCGCGTCACCACTTCCACGCTGATTCCCGGCAGCGGCTTCGTGCACGAACCCGGTTTTGTCGGCGTCGCGCCCGGAACCGGGCTGATCATGGCCGCGCCCGTTTCGGTCTGCCACCACGTGTCGATGATCGGGCACCGGTCACGCCCGATCATGCTGCGATACCACATCCAGGCTTCGGGGTTGATGGGCTCGCCCACGCTGCCGATCAGCCGCAGCGTCTTCAGCGAATGCTTCGCCGGCCAACGCTCGCCGAGCCGCATGAACGCGCGGATTGCGGTCGGCGCCGTGTAGAAGATCGAAACCTTGTGACGGTCGATCATCTCCCAGAAGCGGTCCGGCTGCGGGAAGGTCGGATTGCCCTCATACATCAGACACGTGGCGCCATTCTGCAGCGGCCCGTAAACGATGTAGCTGTGCCCGGTCACCCAGCCGATATCCGCGGTGCACCAGAAAATATCCTCGTCGCGCAGATCGAAGATCCACTGCGAGGTGATGTAGGTCGAAACCGAATAGCCGCCCGTCGTGTGCAGAATGCCCTTCGGCTTGCCCGTCGTCCCCGACGTATACAAGAGGAAGAGCGGATGCTCGGAGTCGACCGGCTCCGGCGGGCAATCGTCCGACGCAATCGACATCAGTTCATGCCACCAGTGGTCACGCCCGGCTTCCATGTGCTGCGGCGTGTTGCTGCGCTGATAAACCAGCACGCTCTTCACCGTGGGGCAATTCTTCAGCGCCTCATCCACCACCGGCTTGAGCCTGATCTCCGTTCCCCGCCGGAAAGCGCCATCCTGTGTGATCACGGCGCAGCACTGCGCGTCGTTGATCCGATCGACAAGCGCCGCCGGGGCGAATCCGCCGAAGATCACCGTATGCGGCGCGCCGATCCGCGCGCAGGCAAGCAGCGCAATCGCCAGCTCCGGCGACATCCCCATGTAAATCGCCACCCGGTCGCCCTTGCCCACCCCGAGCGACTTGAGCACATTGGCGCACTTCGAGACTTCCGTCAGCAACTGCTGATACGTCAGGGTCCGGATCTCGCCCGGCTCGCCTTCCCAGATCAGCGCGGCTTTGTTTTTCCGCCATGTCGGGATATGCCGGTCGAGGCAGTTGTGCGTGATGTTGAGCTTCCCGCCGACAAACCACTTCGCCCACGGCCGGTTCCATTCAAGAACCTTCCCGAACGGCTCGAACCACTCCAGCTCCTTCGCGATGCGTCCCCAGAATCCCTCCGGATCCCGATCCGCCTCCTCGTAAAGCCGCTCATAGTCGGCCATGCTCCCGATCCTCGCTTTCGAACTGAATTCCGGCGAGGGAGGAAAGAGACGCTGCTCGTGCAGTACGGACTGAATGTCTTCTTGTTGAGGTGACATGCGACTAGCCATCATATCGGAACGCTATCGCTATAGTAGAAATGTAAGGTTCCTGCTGTAACGGGAATGAACTTCGCTCTTCCAAAATCCGTCGCTTCCCTTCGTACCTATAACCGCCGTACGTTCTCCTCCGATCTTGTTGCCGGTATCACGGTTGGCCTCGTCGCCCTGCCGCTCGCCATGGCGTTCGCGATCTCCTCCGGCCTCACCCCACAAGCCGGTCTCTACACCGCGCTTGTCGCCGGCTTTCTGATTTCCGCTCTGGGTGGCTCGCGCGTCCAGATTGGCGGACCCACCGGCGCCTTCGTTGTGGTCGTCGCCTCCATCGCGGCGCGCTACGGCATCGACGGCCTCGTCATGTGCACCATCATGGCGGGCGTGATTCTCGTCGTTCTCGGTCTCACCGGCATGGGTTCGGCCATCAAATTCATTCCGCGGCCCATCATCATCGGCTTCACCAACGGCATCGCGCTGCTCATCGCCAGCACGCAGTTCCGCGACTTCTTCGGCTTCAGAATCCCGGGCGTCCCGAGCGACTTCCTGCCGCGCATGCAGGTCCTCATCGCGCACATCTCATCGGTTTCCGGACCCGCCATCGCCGTCGCCTCGATCTCTCTTCTCGCCCTCGCCCTCTTCCGCGTGGTGCGCCCGTCGTTCCCCGCGTCGATCCTCGTCCTGTTCGCCGCCACCATCGCGACCGCCGTCTTTCACATCCCGGTCGAAACCATCGGCAGCCGCTTCGGCAGTCTGCCCTCCGGTTTCCCGCCGTTCTCGCTTCCCACTTTCCACTGGGACCACATGAGCTCTCTGCTCACGCCCGCCCTCACCATCGCCATGCTGGGCGCCATCGAATCGCTCATGTCCGCCGTTGTGGCCGACCGCATGAGCGGCGATACGCACCAGCCCAACGTCGAGCTCGTTGCCCAGGGCATCGCCAATATCGCGTCGCCGCTGTTCGGCGGCATCCCCGCCACCGGCGCCATTGCCCGCACCGCCACCAACGTGAAATCCGGCGCAAAGACCCCGGTCGCCGGCATCATCCACGCCGTCACGCTGCTCATGGTGCTGCTCTTCGCCATGCCGCTTGCGCGTTTCATCCCGCTCTGTGTGCTGGCCGCGATCCTCATGATGGTCTCGTGGAACATGGGCGAATGGCTCGATATCCCCAAACTCTTCAAACTGCCGGCAGCGGACATTCTGATCTGGGCCATCACCTTCCTGCTCACCGTCTTCGCCGACCTTTCGCTCGCCGTCGAAGTGGGCATGATCATCGCCGGCCTCAGCTTCATCCGCCGCGTCGCTTCCACCACCACCGTCTCCGAGATCACGGCGGAAGACATCGACACCGGCCGCGTCCACATCCTGCAGGACAAAACCTTCCCGCCCTACTGCGCCGTCTTCCGCATCCACGGGCCATTCCTCTTCGGCTCGACCGACAAGATCAACGAGATCCTGGCCCGTGTGGACGAACTGCCCGAAGTCGTCATCCTGCGCCTGCGCAACATGACCGCCATCGACGGCACCGGCCTTCTGGCGCTCGAGGACCTCGCCGCGCACCTGAAGAAGTCCGGCCGCGTCATGCTCGTCTGCGGCGCGCGCCAGCAGCCGGCGCTCATGATGCAGGACACCGATTTCGAACGTATCGTCGGCAAGGAAAATATCTGCAGCGACGTTTCGAATGCCATTACCCGCGCCGAAGAAGTTTACAGCGCGTACACTTAGCGGCTGCTGTTGCTGCTCTTCGGGTTCGCGCCGCGGAGGAGCGGCCTGCTGTTCGGTTCGGAATGGGTCGAAATGGGTTTTGACCATAGGTTTTTTCTCGTTGGGCCGAATTTCGCGGGGATAAGTTGACCGTTTTCAGTTCGGTTTGGGTTCGCCCGGCGGGTGGTTTTCATGCGAGTTCTTCTGTTTTCAATGAGTTGGTGGGTTCGTCTGGAAATTTCACTTTTTCCCGCGCTTCGCGGA
>DASPQQ010000194.1:0-3205 GCA_035624885.1 Bryobacteraceae bacterium
CGTCAACTACGGCGGCAACTGCGCCGAAGCCTTCCGCCTCTACGAACAGCATCTGGGAGGCAAAATCACCTCGATGCTCACCCGCGCCGGCCAGCCCGGCGGCGAAAAGGTCCCCGACAACTGGAAAAACGCCATCCTCCACGCCCGCATCACTCTTGGCGAAACGGAGCTTCTCGGCGCCGACGTCCCACCCGAACGCTTCCAGCCCATGCGCAGCGCCTATCTGACCCTGATCCTCGACTCAGCCGCCGAAGCCGAACGCGTCTACAACCTTCTCTCCGAAGGCGGCCAGATCTTCATGCCGCTCGAGGAAACCTTCTTCGCCCGCCGCTTCGCCCAGCTCCGCGACCGCTTCGGCACCAACTGGATGCTCCTCCACTACGAAGAGCCGAGGCAATAGCACTTACTTTCGGGGTAAGGGATAGAGGCTTGTGACCCGATTCCCTATCACCACACTGTACCGGTACATTACCCCTTTCCCGCCCACCCTCCGAAATTGCACACTGAATCCACGAGGACAGCCCAGCTTTTATATGAAAGGCACTTATACAATGCGGGCAAATCACTGGATCGCCAAAGCCGTTCTTCTCGCCGTTGCACTCTTCGTCGTTTCCTTCGCTTCCGCCCAGACCGTCGCCACTCCCAACCTGGTGATGGCCCCCACCCCGGCCGCCGACCTGAACGATCCCTTCGTTCCCGGCGCCGCTCCGTTCGTCCTGATGATCAAGGCCACGAACAACCAGACCACCAGCTACCGCTTCACCGTCGTCGCCACTCTCGAAAACGGTTCCACCAAAGTGGTCACCGGCGAGGCCATCCGCTCGGACAATAACGCCGGCTACACCGCCGCGCCCGTCACGCTGGGCGTCAACGCCGTTTCGGTGAGCGCCACCGTCAACGAGCAGTAAACCAGCGAATTGTGGACGCGAGCTCAGTCGCGTTCTTCACAACAGGATCAAAAAAGGGCGGCGCGGTTTCCTTCAGACCGCGCCCCCTCTCCGGAATCGGACAGCCGGCGGCCCGCAAGGGCCGCCGTTTTCTTTCCCGCCCGTCTCAAAAGGTCGGGAGAGACGGCGCGGGAGGCGTGTCTGCGAATTCCGCGCACGGCCCCTTGCCGACCGCGCCGAAACCATAAGCGACGACGTAGAGCGAGAAAATGACGGTGACGATCAGCTTCTTTCCGTGCTTGTGTTCCGCAGGCACGGAAGGATTCCGCGACACCCTGAAGTAGTGGATCAGGCAGCAAAGCAATCCTGCGGCGCCCAGCAGGAGCGCGCTCGGCGAGGTCCACTGGCACGATTCGAGATGGCCGTTCACATATCTGGCATTCGAGAGACTCGCGTCAATCCCGATGTTGATAATGCCAAACATGGAGTTGAGGCCGCTGAGTGCGGTCAGCACGAAGGCCATGTTCAGAATGCGGCCCCCTTTTCCGGATGTCCATGTCGGTTTTTCCCCGATCCTGATCTCCGGCTTAAATGCCATGGGGCACCTGTTCAAAAACCGCCGGAAATGCGTGGACGGATGCGATGGAGGTCCTATCCTGCAACGGCATGATCATTCCGGCTGATGTCACGGAAGCTTAGCAGAATAGCAGGACACTGTGAAGGTGCTTTATGAAATATTAAGCCATTTTCGGCGAAATACTTCTAATCCCGGAGATAAGCGCGTTGCACCTCGGGTCCCACCATGCGGGCACGACCTGCGCTGTCGAAACCGGCTCAGCGCCGTTCGACGCGCATCCGGATTCCGCCCTTCGGCCGCAGCGTAATCCGGCTCTGCAACTGTATATCCTGACCCTCCACCAGCACGGCCCGATACCGCTGTGCCAGAGTCGCCAGAATCAGCACCGCCTCCTGCATGGCAAACGCAGCCCCGATGCAAACCCGCGGCCCCGCGCCAAACGGCATATACGCAAACCGCGACCGCCCCGCACTCCGCTCCGGTGAAAACCTCTCCGGATCGAACCGCTCCGGCTCCTCCCAAAGCTTCCGGTGCCGGTGCAGCACCCACGACGTAATCAGCACCTGCGTGCCCGCCTTCACCTTCATCCCGCAGATCTCGTCATCCTTCACCGCGGTTCGCATCGACACCGCCGGCGCCGGAGGATACATCCGCATCGCCTCTTCAATCACCATCCGCGTATACGGCAGCCGCGCCACATCCTCGCCCGCGGGCGCGCGCCCGCCCAGCACCGCATCCAGCTCGGCATGCAGCTTTGCCTCTTCCGCCGGATGCTGCGACAGCAGATACCACACGAACGTCATCGCCACCGCCGTCGTTTCATGCCCGGCCATGAAGATCGTGATCACCTCGTCGCGCACTTCGCTCGCCGAGAGCCCCTTGCCCTCCTCGTCCCGCGCTTCCATGAGCCGCGTCAGCAGATCGCGCGGAGAATCAGCCAGATTCTTCTCCCGCGCCGCGATCATCCGGTGAATCGTCGCATCGAGCCGCGCGAAAATCCCGTGCACCGCGTTCTGCTTCGCCCGCAGCCGCATCGGCCCGATCACCGGCAGAAAATCCAGCACGCCGAACTCGAGACTCGCCTGCGCCGCGCGCAGCGCCGGACCCGCGAGGCCGATCAATTCCTCCGCATCCGACGAAAACATCGTCCGGCAGATGATATCGACCGTGATCGCCTGCATCTCGGCCGCAATGTCCACTTCCGCTCCGGAACCGGGACGATCCCACCGCGCCACGAACGCCTGCGCCGCATCCGCCATCGCCGGCGCATACCCGGCCACGCTGCGCGGATCGAACGCCGGCGCCATGATCTTCCGGTGCCGCCGCCACAGCTCCCCTTCGCTGCTCAGCAACCCCTCGCCGAACATCGCGGTGAAGAACTTCCGCTCCATCCTGTTCTTCGGATAGTTCGCGACGTTCTCCACCATCACCCGGCGCACCCCCTCCGGGTCATGCACCATCACATAGCGGCCCGGCGCCGACTTCGGCGCATAGATCGCCTCCTCATATGCCGCCAGAGGAATACTCTCGAACGGGTTTCCTTTTCCCGCCCGAGCCTGCTTCCACAGCGATAAAGGTTTTGCGGGTGGCGGCGCCATCCCGGCGAGGGGATGCGGCTTCAGCCGCGTTGCTTCAACCGTGCTCACGGAAACCAGAATACGCAAACCACCACGCCGCCGTAACGCGGATTCGGCGAACCACCCGAATTCGCCGGTCAAAACCGCTACTGCTTCTTCTCTTC
>DASPQQ010000195.1:0-9583 GCA_035624885.1 Bryobacteraceae bacterium
ACCATGCTCTACGGCCACATCGAGAACGAGGAAGACCGGGCCGACCATCTGGTGAAGCTGCGGGCTTTACAGGACGAGACCAGCGGCTTCGTCACCTTCATCCCGCTGGCCTTCCACCCCGAGAACACGGCGCTCTCCCACATTCCGGTCACCACCGGGTTCGACGACCTCAAGACCATCGCGATCTCCCGGCTGATGCTGGATAACATCCCGCATATCAAGGCATACTGGGTGATGATGACGCCCAAAGTGGCCCAGATCGCCCTGCGGTTTGGAGCCGACGACATCGACGGCACGGTAGTCGAGGAGAAGATCTACCACGACGCCGGCTCGACGGTGACCCAGTCCCTGCGGCGCGGGGAACTGCTGCGGCTGATCCGGATGGCAGGCCGGACGCCGGTGGAACGCGATACCCTCTATCGGCCCGTCCAGCGGACGGAAACCGCCTTCACCGTTCTCGTCTAGCGCGTCCGGTCCCCAGGAAGGATGGAACCACTGGGCGCGAATTGCATCCAATTCAATGGGATCTGATTGAGTCCCGCCATGCTAGGATGGAACCTCGGGAGTTGTGTAACATCGCCAGGGTTTCTGACGCCTGCTTGCGGATGAAGCATTTTCGGGCCTCCGAAAAATTCCGAGGCACGCGCTACTTCTGAAACATATTAAAGTCAACAGAATGAACGGTTTTACCCTGCCCTTTTATATCCGGAAATCCACAGTTGAGGTGATGCGCTAATGGAGCATGAAGACGATCAGTTTCTTCGCGAAGCGCCCATAGGCATCAACTTCGACGAGGAAGCAACCAAGTTTTTCGACCCGGAAGCGGAATCCGACTTCCTCCATCCGCACCAGCAGCCGGTTGAGGAGTCCATTTACACGGACGACCCGGTACGCGTGTACCTGCGCGAAATGGGCGCGGTGCCGCTGCTGACGCGCGAGGGCGAAGTCGATCTGGCGCGCCGCATGGAGCGCGGCAAACTGCGGATGCAGCGGGCGATCAGCCGTTCGGCGCTGGTTCAGCTCGCCGTTCTGGAACTGGCCGAGCAGCTCCGGAAGAGCCCGGACGAACTGGACAACATGGTGGATATCGGCGGCGAAGTGGAAGAAGGCACCCCCGCCGATGCCAAGAAGCGCACCGATATCCGGCAGCAGTTCGTCGAGATCCAGGCCGCGCACAAGAAGCAGATGACGCTGCGGGACAAGCTCGAAACCGCCCCGGCGGGTAACAAGAAGGCCCGGCGCAAGCTCCAGATGAAGCTCTCGCGGGCGCTGGTTGAAACCTCGCTGGCGATTCGGGCCGTGCCGTGGATGTCGACCCGGTGGCGCGATTTCACGCGCGAGATCGAACGGGCGGTGGAAGAACTGAACCACCTCGACCGGGAACTGAAAAAGCTCGAAGTCAAGAACAGCCTCGCCCAGCAGGCCCGTATCCGCGAACTGAAGCGGGAGATCAAGAAACGGGAAGTCAGCGCCGGCGCTTCAGTGGAAGACCTGAAGCACACGGTCACGACCATCCGGCACGGCGAACAGGAAGCCGAGCGGGCGAAAAAGGACCTGGTGGAAGCCAACCTCCGGCTCGTCGTCTCGGTGGCGAAGAAGTACGTCAACCGCGGCCTGCACCTGCTGGATCTGATCCAGGAAGGCAATATCGGCCTGATGCGCGCGGCCGACAAGTTCGAATATCGCCGCGGCTACAAATTTTCGACCTACGCGACCTGGTGGATCCGTCAGGCCATCACGCGCGCCATTGCGGACCAGTCGCGCACCATCCGTATTCCGGTGCACATGAACGAAAGCATGAACAAGTTCCTTCGTGCCTCCCGTGAACTGGAAAAGGAACCGGGCCGCACGCCGACCAACGAGGAAATCAGCCGCCGCATGGATATTCCGGTGGAAAAGGTCCAGAAGCTGAAGACCATTTCGCGCGATCCGGTTTCGCTCGAAACCCCGGTGGGCCGCGACGGCGAATCGGCGCTGGGCGATCTGATCGAAGACCGCTGGGTGGGTTCGCCGGTGGACGCCGTCATCGAATCGAATGTTCGGGACGAGACGGCCGGCATCCTGAAGACGCTTTCTCCGAAGGAAGAGAAGGTGATCCGGCTGCGCTTCGGCATCGGCTGCGAGCGCGAGCATACGCTCGAAGAGATCGGCCAGGAGTTCGACGTCACGCGCGAACGCATCCGGCAGATCGAAGCCAAGGCGCTGCGGCAACTGCGGGCTCCGGAACGGGCCCGGCGGCTGCGGGCGCTGCTGGCCGCCCGGTAAGCGACAAAAACCTTCACGCAGAGGCCGCCAGGATTCGCAAAGATCGCAAAGGGAATTTCCTGGCGGTCTTTGCGTTTTGCTTTTTCGTCCGCGAACCGGCCCGCTGACTTTCAGGCCCGCGCCGCGCGGCTTCAGAGACTGCGTGAGAACTGCGCTCAGGGCCTTTTGCTCCTGCAGGAGCCGCTGAGGAAAACCGGGACAGACTCCTTTTTCGCGTTACAAGACTTCTGCGTGAGAGCCGGGACGGCGCGAAAAAGGTTGTCTGTACCGGATTTTCCGGACCACGCTCGCAGCCGGATACCCGTGAACCGGAGTTCTCACACAAACTCTTCAGCCGCGGCGTGCGGGCGCCGGAGGCTGGCTCTCCATGGCGACGCGCAGAATCCGGTTGATCCTTGTCTGATAGCCGCGCCCCTGGCCCTTCAGCCAGTCGAGAACATCCTCATCGAGCCGGATCGTGAGTTGCTTCTTTGCCGGCGGCCACGCCACGGCGGCTTTCTTCAGAAACGCCTTGTCGAGAGGCGGGATGTCGGAATAGTCGATCTCCGAATCGCGCATCCGGTCAATTCGCGCCAAGTCGCTTTTTATAGATTTTCTGCTCACGCCGGTTCCCTTTTCTCATCGAGATAATGCGCGTCCCATCGTCGCGCGGCGAATGAGCGATAACGACGAGCCTTCGCTCCAGAAGGCCGAGCGTCAGGAGCCGTTGCTCTCCATAGTCGAACCGGTCGTCCTCGAATGTTACGCATGGTCCCGGGAATACGAGGGCAGCGTCTTCGAACCGCAGGCCGTGTTTTTCGAAGTTCCTGCGATTCTTCGCTTCGTCCCACTCGTACTTCATTGTAGCTCTGTTTGTAGTTACAGATCGAGTCACGCTCTTGCCGCGCGCATCAGCTCGGCGGCGTTTTTGAGCGCTTCGGGCGTGAGTTTCTGGCCGCTGAGCATGCGGCCGATTTCCTCCGTGCTTTTCTTCTCATCGAGCTCTTCGATTTCGGCCACGGTGCGGCCGGCCTTTTCGAGTTTGCCCACACGATAGTGGTGGCCCGCGAAACAGGCGATCTGCGCGAGGTGCGTGACGCACAGCACCTGGTTTTCGCCGGCCAGCGCCTTGAGACGGCGCGCCACACCTTCCGCCGCGCGGCCTCCGATGCCGGTGTCGATTTCGTCGAAGACCAGCGTCCGCTGAACTCCGGATTTGCGCGAACCGACGAGACACGTCTTGAGCGCCAGGGCAATGCGCGAAAGTTCACCGCCCGAAGCCACGCTCTCGAGCGGACGCGGCTCTTCGCCCGCGTTCGGCGAAACCAGAAATTCCACGCGATCCGCGCCGGTCTCCGACCACCCCGCAGGCTCGACCAGAATGCGGAACGTGGTGCGCTCCATGGCGAGCGGCCTGAGTTCCGTCTCGACGCGCTTCGCCAGTTCCACCGCGGCTTTGCGCCTGCAGGCCGTAAGCGCCGCGGCGGCCGACTCAAACTCCGCGGCCAGGCGTTTCTGCTCCTTCCCAAGCGCTTCGAGACGTTCATCCGAAGTCTCGACTTCCGCGATCTGGCGGATGACGTCTTCTTCGAAAGCCAGAATCTCTTCCACGGAACCGCCGTACTTGCGTTTGAGCTTGTCGATCGCCGCCAGACGCGATTCGATCTCTTCGAGACGCGCCGGATTGGCCTCGACGCGCCCGAGATAATCGCGCAGCGAGAACGCGACATCCTGCACGGCGATCAGCGCCGGTTCGAGGGTTTGACGAACGGCCGACATCGGCTCGTCGATGCGCGCCAGATCGTCGAGCTTCTTCGCCACCGCGCGCAGAACCGAGAGCGCCGATTCGGGCGATTCGTAGAGCGCTTCGAACGCGGCGCCGGCCGTTTCGAGCAACCGGCCGGCATTCTGCTGCACGCGCCGCTCGGCTTCGAGTTCCACATCCTCGCCGGGCTTCAGCTCCGCCGAGCCGATCTCTTTGCGCTGGAACTGCCAGAGATCGAGCATGCGGGCCTTCTCCTGCCCGGCGCCTTCGAGATCCGCGATCCGGCTGCTCACCTGTTTCCACGCGGCGTGGATTTCCGCCGCGGCCTGGCGCTGCTCGCGCGAACCGGCGAAGGCATCGAGCATGCCGAGCTGCGCCGCGGAATCGAACAGCAACTGCTGATCGTGCTGGCCGTGAATGTCGCCGAGGTGCGGCGCGAGATCCTTCAGCAGCGCCACCGTCGCGGGCCGGCTGTTGACGAAGACGCGGCTTTTGCCGTTGGCGAGGATCTCGCGCTCGATCAGCAGTTCGTCTTCGCTCTCGAGCCCGGCGCGCTCGAGGATGGCCGCAACATTTCCATCCGCTTCGAAGATGCCGGAAACACGCGCGCGCTCGCAGCCGGAGCGGATCATATCGGTCGAAGCACGGCCGCCCAGAAGCAGACCCAGCGCATCGACGACGATGGATTTCCCGCTGCCCGTTTCACCCGTGAGCAGGTTGAGGCCGGTATGGAAGCGCACGCGCAGGCGATCGACCACAGCGTAGTTTTCCACCACCAGCTCGTGCAGCACTGGATTCGATTATAAAGGCGCGCGAATCAGGGATTCTCTTTTCGTTCGCATGATAGATTTGGGTGGGAGGAGATTGTTGCCGGGCCCTCAAGCGGCGTTATTACTGTTACAAACGGATCTGTGGGAAATGGTCACGCACGGCACGGTGCTGACCTATATCATCCTCGGCATTCTGCTCATCTTCTCGATTTATTCCTGGACCATCATCTTCGCCAAGCGCTCCAGCTTCAGCGCCGCGAGGAAAGCCGACGAAGGCTTCCTGCGCGCGTTCCGGCGCTCGAAGGGACTGGATGGCGTGTTGGCGGCAAGCGAACAGTTCCGGCCCTCGCCGCTGGTCGGTGTTTTCGATCAGGGCTACGAGGAGGTCAGCCGGCAGGTGAAGGCGCGCGGCGGCATTCGCAATCGGGACGCCATTTCGCGCAGCCTGCAACTTGGCACCAGCGAAGAACTTGGGCGTCTTGAAAAGAAATTGGGCTGGCTTGCAACCACCGCGTCGGTTTCGCCGTTTATCGGATTGTTGGGTACCGTGATCGGCATCATCCGTGCTTTCCAGAATCTCGGGTCGGAGGGCAGCACCAGTCTGCGGGCCGTCGGGCCGGGTATTTCGGAAGCGCTGATTGCGACCGCGGTTGGTTTGTTCGCGGCGATTCCCGCGGCCATGGCTTACAACCACTTCGGCCAGCAGCTCAAGGAACTCGGCAACCGCATGGACGATTTTTCGCTCGAGTTCCTGAACCTGGTCGAGCGCACGTTTGGTGAATAGATGGCGTTCCAGATGAACGGCGGTTCGGGCGGAAGGCGGTCGCGGGGTTTGCCCGCGATGGCGGAAATCAACGTCACGCCATTCGTTGACGTCGCGCTGGTGCTGCTGATCATTTTCATGATCACGGCGCACGTGATGGAATCGGGTCTCAGCATCGACGTGCCCAAAACGAAGACCGTGGAATCGAGCACGAAGGAACTGCCGGTGGTGCAGGTCACAAAGACCGGCGAGCTTTACCTCGGCAACGAACCGGTCAACGTCAACAGGCTGGTGGACGAGATCCACACCAAATATCCCGGCCAGCAGGCAGTGTACATCCGGGCCGACGCGCAGACGCAGTTCGGCACGATCGCTTACGTGATGAGCGAACTCGGCAACGCGAAGCTCGCAATCCAGGTGGTCACCCAGCCCGACGACCGCGGCAGAGGACGCTGACCATGCGGGTCATGGTGCAAAGCGACCCGCTGCAAAAATACTTCGCCGCGTCTCTGGTGACCCATGCGGTGCTGGTCGCGATGCTGGTCTTCTCCGGATTTCTGCACCTGAGTAACGTGTTTGGCACGCAGCACGCGAGTTCGGGCTCGGTGGGGGTGACGATGGTGAAGACCATTCCGATTCCGCACCGCGAGGCTCCGGTGAATCCTCTCGCCAACGATTCGCAGTCGGTGGTTCCGGAAGCGCCGGCGCCGGTGAAGCTGCGCAAACAGGTGGTCGAACAGCCGAAGGAAGCGATCGCGATTCCGGACAAGACCACGAAGAAGCGCAAGCCCTCGCCGCAGGCGCAGTCGTTCACCACTTACCGGCCGCCGGTCGCGTACCAGCCGAATCAGGTGTATTCGAACACCCCACAGGCCGCCAGTTCCGCGATCTATGGCACGCGGGGCGCGGGGGGAATCGATATCGGTCCGGCCTCCGTTCTGGGAAATCGCTTCGGCGCTTACGTGGACCTGATGCGGGATCGCATTTCGCAGCACTGGGTAACAGCGGATCTGCATGCGGCTCCGACACAGAAATGCATGGTGGCGTTCACCATTGCGCGGGATGGGACAGTGTCCAACGTGCGGATTTCACAGCCCAGCGGAAACTACCTGCTGGACAATTCGGCGCGGCGCGCGGTGCTCGATGCGAATCCGCTGCCGGCACTACCGCAGACGTTTCCGCAGAACGAGGCTACGGTGGAACTGGGTTTCCAGGTGCATCAGTGAGGGGTATGGCTCATGACGCGTAAGTTCTCACTCTTACTGCTCATCGCATTGGCTGGCGCCGGCGCTGTGCTGCTGTTCGGACAGGCCGACATCATCGCCGACATCTTCGGCAAAACCGGCAAGCCCGCGCTGGCGGTGACGGATCTGCGCGGCTCCGGCTCGCAGGAGTTCATGAACGCGTTCAACTCGACGCTGTTCAACGACCTTCAGTCGTCGGGACTCTTCGATATGCGGGCCAAGAGCCTGTTCCCGCTGAACAATCCGCAGCGGCCGGAAGACATCCGGTCTTCCGACAACAATCAGGGCTATGCGCTTTCCGACTGGGCCGCGGCTCCGGTGAACGCGTCGCATCTCGTCTTCGGCTACACGGCGGCGGTGAACGGCACGCTGGTGCTCTACGGCAACGTGGATGACACGCGGCAGACCGATCCTCAGGCGGCATCGCTCATGGCGCAGCGTTACGTCGGGTCGCTCGATGAAGCGGGAGCCATCAAGGCGGCGCATGAATTCGCCAACGACATCATTCAGAAGTTCGGCGGCACGGGCTCGCTGCTCGGCAGCCGCATCTACTTCATTTCCGATCGCGGGATGGGCCAGTACAAGAGCGAAATCTGGGCCATGGACTGGGATGGAAAGAACCAGACGCGGCTCACCACGCTGAACGCGCAGGCGACCTTCCCTTCCGTTTCGCCCGATGGCTCGCGGCTCGCTTTCACGCTGCTCGACACCGGCAAGCAGCCGCATATCGTCATGATCGACACGCAGACCAGACGCCAGCTTCCCTTCTACAACCAGGAAGCGTCGGTGAACATGACCGCGAGTTTCTCACCGGACGGCAACCAGATCTACTACGCCTCGACGGCCGCGGGCGGCGACGCCCAGATCTACGCCGCCGGAATCGATGGCAAGGGTTTCCGCCGCGTCTCGGTGCGCCGGGGCATCGAGGTGGAACCCAAGGTGAATCCGAAGAACCCGAACCAGCTTCTGATGTCGGCCGGCCCGGGCCAGGAGCAGATCTACATGATGAACGCGGATGGCGTGGGCGTGGACCGGCTCACCAACGGCGAAGGCGAAGCGGCCGGCCCGGCCTGGCACCCGGACGGCCAGCACATCGCGTTCTCCTGGACGCGCGGCTACGCGGCCGGCGACTGGAATATTTTTGTGATGGATGTGGGCTCAAGGCAGTTTGTACAGTTGACTCACAGTGAGGGAAAGAACGAGAATCCGGTGTGGGCGCCTGACGGGCGGCATCTGGTTTTCGCTTCCACCCGGTCCGGCAAATCCCAGATTTATACAATGCTGGCTGATGGAACGGACGTAAAGCAGTTGACGTTCCAGGGTACAAACAAAACCCCCGTATGGGGAATAAGGTGACTATGAAGATTTTCGACCGCGGTTCGCTTGCGCTCTCGTTCGCTCTGATCCTTTTCGCTTCGGCTTGCAGCAAGAAGCCGCCAGTGGCTCCTGCTCCGCCTCCCGCGCCGAGCCAGCCGGCCGCAACTGCTCCGGCGGCGCCGCAGAGACCGCAGATCACCTTTACCATCGAGCCTTCGAGCGTGGAACGCGGCCAGACCGCGGTGATGCGCTGGAACGTGACCAACGCCACAGGCGTTTCGATCGACAACGGCATCGGCACCGTCCCCGCCACTGGCACCCGGAACCTCAACCCGACAGCCACGATGACCTATCGCCTGAGCGCCACCGGCCCTGGCGGTGACGCCAGCGCGACCGCGACCGTCACCATCGTCGCGCCGCCTCCTCCTCCACCGCCGGCTCCGCGAGCGGCCCCGCAGGCGACGCTCGAATCGCGTCTGGGCGATTTGAAGGACGCGCTCTTCGATTACGATTCGAACAACATCCGCGACGATGCCCGCGGCGTGCTGACGGCCAACGCCGAAGCGCTCAAGAAAATCTTCGCCGACTTCCCCAACGCCTCGATTCTGGTGGAAGGCCACTGCGACGAGCGCGGCTCGGCGGAATACAACCTCGGCCTGGGCGACCGGCGCGCGACTGCGGCACGGGATTTCCTGGTGCAGCTGGGCGTTCCGGCGGCGAAACTCAAGACCATCAGCTACGGCAAGGAGCGGCCTCTCTGCACGGAGAGCAACGAAGGCTGCTGGCAGAGCAACCGCCGGGCGCATTTCTCGGTGGGCCAGTAATCGGCCAATAATAGGGTGATGAAGAAAATCGTATTCGTACTGGCAATGCTGTTCGCCGCCGAGGGGGCTTTCGCGGCCAGCCGCGAGCAGCAGGAAATGCAACGCGACATCGCGCAGCTGCAGGATCAGGTCCGGACGCTGCAGAGCGGCTTCGATCAGAAAATGGCGGCCCTGCAGACGCTCGTGCAGCAGGCGCTGGATGCCGGGAACAAGGCGAATACGGGTGTGAGCGTGCTGGGCGCCAGCGTGACCCAGGCCATCGAGCGCCAGCTCCGCGAGGGTCTCGGCCCCGTGGCGGGCGTTTCGAGCAAGGTGGAAAACCTGAGCAACGACATGGCGGAGGTGAAGAACAATATCTCCGACCTGACTTCCCAGCTCAACAAAGTCCGGCAGCAGCTCACCGACATCAACAACGCGATCAAGGTGCTGCAGGCTCCGCCCGCGCCGCCGCCGGGCGTGGACACCGCGAGGGGCCAGACGCCGCCGCCCGTGCCGGCCGGAAAACTGTTCACCGACGCGATGAACGACTATTCGAGCAGCAAGTCGGATCTGGCGGCGGATGAGTTCGCCAACTTCGTCAAGACGTATCCGGACGATCCGAATGCGTCGACCGCGCAGCTCTATATCGGCCAGATCCACATGGGCCAGCAGAAGTA
>DASPQQ010000196.1:0-4708 GCA_035624885.1 Bryobacteraceae bacterium
GGCGCTATCGTCTAACGGTTAGGACGGAGCCCTCTCAAGGCTTAAATACGGGTTCGATTCCCGTTAGCGCTACCATAGAATCCAAATAAAATCATGACTTACAGGGCGCGGCCATGGCGCGCAATCAGCCAGAGGCTTCCGGCCTGCCAACGCTGCACGCCTGGCCTGTTTATCCCTCCCGGACTCCCAGTTTGCGCAGGATAGTCATCATCGGGCACCAGTCCGTGAACGCCGACTGAAACAGGTTGAGTCCGACGAAGGCAGTGAACAGGAACCACCAGGGACTCACGAAGTATCCAAGCGCGAGGCTCAGCATCACGAAGAATCCGGCCACCAGCCGAAGCCAGCGATTTACCGTCATACGGGGTTTCTCCTTTTCCGGTTGAATATGTAGAACAGCGCGGGAACGGTCATGCGCGAAAGCAGCAGCGACGCGATTTCCCCTGCCATCAGTGCAATCGCGAGTCCCTGAAAAATGGGGTCGAAGAGGATGACGGACGAACCGACGACCACGGCGGCCGCGGTCAGCATCATGGGACGGAAGCGCACCGCGCCCGCGTCGATGACGGCCTGATCGAGCGGCATGCCCTGAGAGAGACGCAGCTCGATGAAGTCGGCGAGGATGATTGAGTTGCGCACGACAATCCCGGCCCCGGCGATGAAACCGATCATGGAGGTCGCGGTGAAGAAGGCGTTCAGCAGGCCATGCGCGGGCAGGATGCCGACAAGCGAGAACGGGATCGCGGCCATGATCACGAGAGGCGTCAGGAAAGACTGGAACCAGCCGACAACCAGGCCGTAGATCAGAATCAGGACGGCGGCGAAGGCGATGCCGAGGTCGCGGAAGACTTCGTAAGTGATGTGCCATTCGCCGTCCCACTTCATGGAGTAGCGGCTGGAATCGGAGGGCAGCGAAGCAATGTGCTGCTCGATGGCATAGCCTTCGGGGATTTTGATCCTGTCGATCTCGGGGCCGAGCTTCGTGACCGCGTAGACCGGGCTCTCGATTTCACCCGCAACGTCCGCGGTCACGTATGTGACGGGCAGCAGGTTCTTGTGATAAATGCTCTTGTCTTCAATGGACTCTTCGCGGCGCACGAGTTCGGACAGCGCCACCAGACGGCCATTGCGTCCCGCGATCTTCAGTTCGCCAATGCGGTCGATGTCCGAGCGCGTGGCGCGATCGAGCTGGATGGTGAGCGGGACGTCTTCCTTTTCGGCGTCCTGATGGAGCAGCCCTGCCTCGTAGCTGCCTTCGGCCATGGTCACGGCGCGGACGATGTCGTCCTTCGAGATGCCGTTGAGGGCGGCCTTCTCTTCGTCGACGACGAGGCCGTATCTGGTCTGATCGTCTTCCACGTACCAGTCGACATCGACTACGCCTTTGGTGTTGCGAAAGAAGTCGCGGATCTGACGGGCAATGGCGATGCGGCGGTCCATGGCAGGTCCGTAGACTTCGGCGACGAGCGTTTCGAGCACGGGCGGCCCCGGCGGAACTTCGGCGACTTTGATGCGCGCGCCGAAGCGCTGGGCGAGGGGCAGGAGACGCTGGCGGACCTGTCTGGCGATGTCGTGACTCTGCAGGCTGCGCGCGTCTTTCGGGAGCAGGTTCACCTGAAGGTCGGCCACGTTGGGTCCGCGGCGCAGGTAGTAGTGACGAACGAGGCCGTTGAAGTTATAAGGTGAAGCCACGCCCGAGTAAGTCTGGACGTTAATGACCTCGGGCTGTTTCTGCGTCTCGTCGGCGAGGAGGCTGGCCACGCGCGCGGTCTGTTCGAGGGTGGTTCCGTTGGGCATGTCGATGACGACCTGGAACTCGCTCTTGTTGTCGAACGGCAGCATCTTCACCTTGACGAAGCCGGTGTAGACGAGCGCGCAGGAACCGATCAGCAGGACCACCACACCGATGAGGAAAGCCGCCCGGTAGATCGTGTTGTGCAGCAGCCCGCCCATGAAGCGGCGGTAGAGGCGTGTGATGAGGTCTTCCCTTTCGGTGCCGTGCTGGCCCCCGGGCTTGAGGATCCGGACCGCCGCCCACGGCGTCACGATAAAGGCGACGAGCAGCGAGAAGACCATGGCCGCGCTCGCGCCGATGGGGATGGGGCGCATGTAGGGGCCCATGAGTCCGCCGACGAAGGCCATGGGCAGAATGGCGGCGACCACGGCAAGCGTGGCGAGGATGGTCGGGTTGCCGACCTCGTCGACGGCTTCCACCGCCACGTCGAACGGCGGACGGCCGTGGTTCTGCGGCATGCGCCAGTGGCGCACGATGTTTTCCACCACGACGATGGCGTCGTCCACCAGAATGCCGATCGAGAAGATCAGCGCGAAGAGAGTGATGCGGTTGAGCGTATAGCCGTAAAGGTAGAAAACCGTGAGCGTCAGGGCCAGGGTGACAGGGATCGCAATAAAGACAATGAGCGATTCGCGCAAGCCGAGCACGATGGCGATGAGGACGCTGACTGAAACGACGGCGATCAGCATATGGAACAGAAGTTCGTCGGACTTCTCTTTTGCGGTGTCGCCGTAGTTGCGGGTGACGGTCATCTCCACATCGCCGGGAACAACGGAGCCGCGCAGGCGGGCCACGCGGGCGAGGACGTTATCCGCAACCACCACGGCGTTCGTGCCTTTGCGCTTTGCAACCGCGATGGTGACCGCGGGGAACGAACCGGGCGTCCCGGACTGCGTGAAGCGCACGTACTGGGAGGGTTCTTCGCCGCCATCGGTAACCGCGGCGACGTCGCGCACGAAGACCGGCTTGTCGCCGGACACCCCGACGACAACATTGCGGACGTCCTCAGGCGTGGTCAGAAACTGGCCGGTTTCGAGGATGAACTCCCGATTGGCATCCGCGAACTGGCCGGAGGGAAGGCGCCGGTTGGACGCGCCCAGTGCGTTTGCGATTTGCAGCGGAGAAAGGTTGTAGCCGGCGAGGCGCGCCTCGTCGAGCGTGATGCGGACTTCGCGGCGCTGGCCGCCGATCAGGGTCACGGCGGAAACGTCCGGCGTCTGCTTCACGACGTCGTCGACCTGAGCAGCAATGCGGCGCAGTTCGAAGTCGCCATAGCGCTTGCTCCAGAAAGTCAGGGCAAGGATGGGAACGTCATCGATGGATCGCGGCTTCACGAGCGGCGGCAGGGCTCCGGGAGGGATGAGGTCCATGTTGGCCGCGAGCTTCTGGTTGAGCCGTACGATGGCCTTTTCCTCGTCCTGTCCGACCAGGAAACGAACGATGGCCGTCGACATGCCGGGGCTCGAAGTCGAATAGATGTATTCGACGCCCGGGATCTCCCACAGCAGCTTTTCCATCGGTTTGGTAACGCGCTCTTCGACTTCGCGCGGCGAGGCGCCCGGCATCTGAACGAAGACGTCGACCATCGGAACGATGATCTGCGGTTCTTCCTCGCGCGGGAGCTGGATTACGGCGAAGATGCCGAGCAGCAGCGAACCTGCGACCACGAGCGGCGTCAGCTTCGAGCGAATCCACGCGTGAGCGAGGCGCCCGGCGGGACCGGTCATTGCCGGACCTCGCTGGGGCGGACCTCAACCGGCGCGCCGTCCTGCAGAGTGGCCGGAATCGGCGCGATGAGCTTCTCGCCGGAGACCAGACCGGAGAGGACTTCAATGCGGTCGCCCGAACGCTCGCCGAGCGTGACCAGACGGGCGCGCGCGACTCCGTTTTCCGCGACCAGGACGGATTGCAACTGGCCGTTCTCCCGGACGGCGCCGGCCGGAATGGTGAGGGGCGCGCGCGTACCGAGTGTGAAACGCGCGCGCCCGAACAGGCCGGAGCGCAGGGCGGCGAGCGCGGGCAGATCGATCTTCACCACGTTCGAGCGGGAAGCGGCGTCGATCATCGGCACGATTTCGGCCACGCGGGATTCGACCGGTTGACCGACGCCATCGAGGACGACCGAGACGTTCTGGCCGACGTGAATGTTCCCGAGGCGCGACTCCTCGACGGCAACTTCCAGGCGATAACTGCCGTCGCGCTCGATGGTGACCAATGGCGCTCCGGGTGCGGCCATGGAGCCGGGTTCGGCCGGTTTGGCGGTGACAATGCCTGCAAACGGCGCGGCAATCTCGGCGTAAGAACGGGCAACTTCGGACGCCTTCACGTCCTGCTCGACGCGCGCGGCCTGAACGTCGAGCTGCGCCCGGCGGGCGCGCGCCATGGCGAGGTTGGCCTGCGCGGACTTCAGTTTCGCGGAAGCTTCATCGAATTCCTGAGCGGTGATGGAGCGCTTCGCCGAGAGATCCTGCATTCTGCGGAACGTGCTTTGCGCGAGATCGAGAGCTGCCTGCGCCGCGGCGACAGCGCTGTCGGCTTCGGGGATCGCGCTGCGGACCTCCTCGAGAGCGGCGCTGGCGTGAGTGACGCCTACGTCAAGGTCGCGGGAATCGAGGGTAACCAGAATCTGCCCTTCGCGGACGCGGTCGCCTTCGCGCACCCGGACTTCGCGGACATAACCCATCATGCGCGCGGCGATCACAGCGGACGTCCGTGCGCGGACGGTTCCGGTGGCTTCATATATCAGGGGCCAGGATTGTTCGGTTGCGGCGACCGTGGTGACCGCGACCGGAGACAACGCGGCCGCGGGAGTTGACGGAGGCTTTGCCCCGCCGCATGCGGTGAGCAGAGCTGAGGTGACGAGCGTGAGCAGCAGCGGTAAACGGAAACGGGACATTGGTCAGTTCCTCTCCT
>DASPQQ010000197.1:0-2208 GCA_035624885.1 Bryobacteraceae bacterium
TTTCGGGAAAACGGTCGTCGATTTTGCTGCGCAGATGGCGGATGTAGACGTCGACGATGTTGGTGAGCCCGTCGTAGTCCATATCCCAGACGTGCTCGACGATCATGGTGCGGCTAAGCGGGCGGCCCTTGTTGCGCATCATGTATTCCAGGATGCCGAACTCCTTGGGCGCGAGATCGATGGTTTCCGACGAGCGCACCACCTTGCGGCGCGTGCAATCGAGGGTGAGGTCGGCCACCTGGAGGCGCTCGGGGGCTGGCTGGCCGCGGCGCAGCAGGGCGCGCACGCGGGCGAGGAGTTCGACGAAAGCGAACGGCTTGGTGAGGTAATCGTCGGCGCCGGTTTCAAGGCCTTTGACGCGATCGTCCACCTGGCCGCGCGCGCTGAGAATCAGGACGGGCGGGCCCGACCTGCGGCTGCGGATGCGTTCGAGCACCTTCAGGCCGTCCATATCGGGCAGCATCAGGTCGAGAATGACGAGGTCGTAATCGGTATCGTGGGTGAACTGCAGGGCGGTGGCGCCGTCCTGAGCCACGTCGACCGCATAACCGGCACCCTGCAAACCACGGCCGAGGAAGTCCGCAATCCTTTTCTCATCTTCGACGACGAGGATTCTCATGCTGTCTTCAGGTTAACGCAGTTCCGCGTTTGTTACATTGAACTTGCTTCATGCGGCTTTTGACGGCGTTTTTGCTGATTTCGTTGCTGGTTTCGGGGCAGAAAGCGCCTTCGTTTTCAGACGAGTTCAACGGCACGGAACTCGATCTGGCGAAGTGGGTGCCGCATGATCCGTGGGCGGCGGCGGCGACGCCCGATATCGCGGCGGTTTCAGGCGGTGAGCTGCATCTGCGCGAGAGGCAGACGATCACGACATTTGGCCTGTTTTCGCAGAAGTATGGCCGGGTGGAAGCGCGCCTGAGAATGCCTGCCGGGAAGGGCCGGCTCCGGTTGCTGCCCGTGCCGCTCGCGCATCTGCCGGCGATCGATGTGTTCGTTTTCGAGGGCACGAAGGTTTCGTTTGGGAATTTCTGGGGCACGGAGCAGACGGAGCGTTCCTTTGCCGATGCGTTCGATGCTCCCCCTTCAGGGCAGCACGTTTTTGCGATGGACTGGGAGCCGGGGAAAATCACCTGGTCGATCGACGGGAAAGAGCGGATGCACTCGACGGACGGCGTGCCCTCGCAGCCGATGTTTCTGCTCGTCGAAGGGCCGCTCGACATCGACTACATCAGAGTTTTCGCCGAAAGATAAACTAGTCCACGTGAAGCCATCGCCCTCCGTCGAAGACCGCATGCGGGCCGACTGGAACGAACGCGCGCGGGAAGACGCGCATTATTACGTCGCGTTCGGCCGGCGCGACCAGGATAACGAAGAGTTCTTCGCCACGGCAGCGGATGTGGTGCGGGAACTCGAAGCGGAGCTGAAGCGGTTTCCGGCGGACGTACCGGCTGCGTCGCGGCGCGCGCTCGAGATCGGCTGCGGACCGGGGCGTCTGATGCGTCCCATGAGCCGGCATTTCGGCGAGATTCACGGGATCGATGTTTCCGACGAAATGGTGGCGCGGGCGCGGGAGAACCTGCGCGACATTCCGCACGCGCATCCGCGGGCGGCGAGCGGGAGCGATCTCGCGATGTTCCCGGATGAGCACTTCGATTTCGTTTATTCGTACGCGGTGTTCCAGCACATTCCGAGCGCGGAGGTCGTCTTTTCGTATCTGCGCGAAACGGTGCGGGTGCTGAAGCCGGGCGGTCTGGCGCATCTGCAGATCAATGGATTGCCGAAGACGGCGAAGGTGTTCACCACGTGGGAGGGGGTGCGGATCAGCGCGGTGGAAGTGAAGGCGCTGGCGCGCGAACTGAAGGTGCGGCTCGTATCGCTGAACGGCGCCGACACGCAGTATATGTGGACGACGTGGCAGAAGCCGCCGGCCTGCCGGATCCAGTGGATCGCCAACGCGTTCAGCAATGAGCGGGCGATTCCGGCCGGCGGGCGCCTCGCCTGCGCGGCGCTGACGGTGGAGAATCTGCCCGAAGAAGCGCGCGACATCAATGCGCTGGATGTTCTGATGGGCGGGTTGCCGGGAGAGATCTGCTACATCGGGCCGCGCGGGCACAACAATCTGTCGCATCTGAATGTGTTCCTGCCGAAGGGCATCGGGACGGGTCTGGTGCCGGTGCGGATCGAGTGGCGCGGCGAGCGGCTGTGCGC
>DASPQQ010000198.1:0-3764 GCA_035624885.1 Bryobacteraceae bacterium
CAGCTTCGTCCTGTTCGACGAAATCGAAAAGGCCAGCGACGCCCTCTGGAACCTGCTCCTCGGCATTCTCGACAAGGCCACCCTCACCCTCGGCGATAACCGCCGCGTCGATTTCTCCCGCGCCCTGATCTTCATGACCAGCAACCTCGGCGCTGCCGAAATGAGCAACATGCTGCGGCCGAAACTCGGTTTTTCCACCCAGACCGTCGAGGTCTGCGATGCTCTCAACGCCAAAGTCGCCAAAGCCGGCGTCGAAGCCGCCCGCCGCAAGTTCACCCCGGAATTCATGAACCGGATCGATAAGGTGGTCGTCTTCCAGTCGCTTGGCCCCGAAGAGATGGAACTGATCCTGACCATCGAGCTCGGCCACGTCCGCGATCGCATCCTCGAGACCGGCGCCGGCGCCTTCGCGTTTACGCTGACCGCGGAAGCCCGCGCGTGGCTGCTCGCCGAAGGTACGGACATCAAGTACGGCGCGCGCCACCTCAAACGTGCCATCGAACGGTCGCTGGTTCACCAGCTCTCGAATCTGATCGCCTCCGGCCAGGTCCAGGGCGGTGACGTGATCCGCATCGATTTCGACGCCGAAACCGGCGCTCTCGGCTTCGATAAGGAAGCGGAAGGAATGCCCGAAGCCGCCATCGCGAAGCTGATGGACAATACCCCGGCGCTCCAGTCCATGGCGGCGGCTGCCTTCTCCCGGGATCTGGAGCGGATTCGCTCGGCCAACAGCCTCCGGCCCTCGAAAGTGACGGCATAGCCCGAATTTCCTCTGGAGAAACCCGGCGATTCTGCCGATAAGAGTAGTGGAGTAAGTACACCCCATGAACCCCGGGACCGCGAGGTCTTTGCCAGAGTTAGTGAAAGAATCGGTTTCCGCCCATTTCCGCCAGCACGGCCAGGAAATGGAGGACTCCATCCGGACCAAAGTCGAGGAGGTGCAGCTCCGCCTGCTCGACCGTTTCTTCAACAATATCCAGGTCAATTATGCTCAGCGCATCGCGGCCCTCGAGGAAGCCGCGCGCATCAACAACGAAACGCTGCAGCAGATTCAGGGATATTCCGCCCGGGCCGAAGAAGACCTGCGGCGCCTGACCGCTGGCATTCGCGGCCTCATCGGCGAGCCCAACGCCCGCCAGCCCGAACCGGCCGCAAGACGCGATCGGACAGCAGCGTGATCTGGCAATTCCAGTGCAAATGCGGCTCGCGCCGCTTAAGACGCTCCGCAAGAAGAACCTGGGCGGAGAAGCTCTTCCGCCGCCTCGTCACGCCATGGCGCTGTGAGTCCTGCGACCGCAGGTTCCTCAAGCCGGCCTGGCTGGCGCTCCATGAGCGCCCGATCGAAGTCCATCAGCACCATCACCCCGTCCGCTGAATCCTAACCGATTACCGAGCAGGAATGCTGGTCCTGCGCGGCTTCAAACGAGTAACTCCCACACGTGTGGAACTCGCACGATTCGATGTGAATCACGGTTCCGCGGCGATCCGCGCGGATCACCGGTCCGCGAATCACGAGTTCGAGCGGGCAGCGATCCTGCAGCCGGACCGGCCAGGAAACACGCAGTTCGATTTCGGTATCTTCGGGCACATCATGGTCGTTTTCGAAGCGGACTCCATCCTCGCTCAGATCTTTGGTGCGTCCCGAACCGTAGTATGTCTCGCCCCCACGCTGGTAGGAAAACGAGAGTTCCCGCAGAAATTCCCATCGTTTGTGCCGCCGCCGGCAGTTCGGCAGGCTGGCTGCCGCTTGAGCGGCTTTGACGTACGCAGAGTTTTTCACGGGTCGCCTCGCAGAATCATCCTAACCTAAAGATTCTTGGGATGAAATTGCACAGTAACTGTATCTCGGGCTACGTCGTCCCTGTAAGTACGTGATATTGCTGGTATTTTCCGGGGAGAGGCCGGGATTTGATGGTATGCGCCGAAAAGCAACAGTTACTGGAGGACTACCTCGAACGCGCCCAGGCGCTCGCCGTTGAAGCAGAGTTACTGCTGCAGGCGATTCAAAATGGCTCCGGGGACGAAGAAAGTGCCGGGTGGGTGCGCGTCGAGCAAGCGAGGATTCACGGCGACATTGCCCATCTGGCCCTGCTCAGTCACCTGGCGGCTCACGGCTGTGACCGGTCGCCCGCCAGCGCCTGACGGGACGTGGCGGCGCGGAAGGCATCGGCGGCGAGCTCCTCGAGCTCCTTCTGCTCCCCGGCAACGTGTTCGGCGAGGCGGCGTTCCCGCAGCTTCTCGAGCAGCCGGATCCTGGTGCGCAGCGCGTTGACGCGCGTCTGCTGCTCCCGCAGCATGGTCTCAAGCTGCAGGCGCTTCTCGTCGAGCGCGATCAGTTCGCGCTTCGTGCCTTCGATATAGCGGGCGAGGGCCGCAAACTCGGCCGGATCGGGGCTGGCTGACTCGACGATGCTGCGTTCGGTGGCCTCGCGTTCTTCTCTCAGCCGAACCTTGTCCGCGTCGTTTTTCGAGAGATCGCTCAGGATGGCGCGCAGGCGATCTTCTTCGATCCGGCAGCGCCGTTCGTACCAGGCGAGGACGCGCTGCAGCCGGAAGCGGAACGGAGGCATGGAAGGTTAAAGCTTCTGGGCGATCTTTTCGAGCGCCATGCTGCTTTCCTGCTGAGTCGACGACGTCGAGAGGTCCTGGCGCAGGAACTCCGTGATCTCGCTGCGGATCTTCAGTGTCGCATCAAGGCGCGGGTTCGTGCCCGAGACATACGCGCCCAGTTCAATCAGGTCGCGCGATTCATCGAGCGTGGCCAGCGCTTCGCGCAGGCGCCGGGCGGAAGCCATCCCCTGCGGGGTTGAGAGCTGCGAGGAGAGACGGCTGACCGAGTGCATCACGTCGATCGCCGGATAGTGGCCGGCGGCGGCGAGGCGGCGCGAGAGGATGATGTGGCCGTCGATGATCGAGCGGACCGAATCGCAGATCGGCTCGTTGAAGTCGTCGCCCTCGACCAGCACGGTGAAGAAACCGGTGATGGAGCCCGACTGGAAGTTGCCCGCGCGCTCGAGGATTTTCGGCAGGAGATTGAACACCGATGGCGTGTAGCCCTTCTGGCTGGGCGGTTCGCCGGCGGCAAGACCGATCTCGCGCTGCGCCATGGCAAGGCGCGTGACCGAATCGATGATGAGCAGAACGTTCTTGCCCTGGTCGCGGAAGTACTCGGCGATGGCGAGAGCGACGAAGCAGGCGCGGACGCGGAGCGGGGCAGGGCGGTCGGAAGTGGCGCAGACGACGACGGAACGCCTGGCGCCTTCCGGACCCATTTCGTGTTCGAGGAAGCTGCGCACCTCGCGATTGCGCTCGCCGATGAGCGCGATCACGGTGACGTCGGCCGAGTTGTGACGGGCCATGGCGCCGAGCAGCGTGCTCTTGCCGACGCCGCTGCCGCCGAAGATGCCCATACGCTGGCCTCTGCCACAGGGCGTCATGGTGTCGATGGCGCGAATCCCGGTGGTGATGCGCTGATCGATGTGTTCCCGATCCATCGGGCTGCCGGGCAGGTGGTAGAGCGGGTACCTGGCGGCGGGGCGAATGCGTGGCTTGCGGTCGATGGGCTGGCCGAAGCCATCGACCACGCGGCCGATCAGTTCGGGCCCGACGGCGATGAGCGCTTCCGATTGCCGCGCCACGATCGGATCGTGGAGCTGGATACCATCGATTTCTTCGAGCGGCATCGAGAGCACGAGGCCGCTGCGAAAACCGATGACCTGCGTGCGCACGGTGCGGCCGCCGGAGGTGAAGACTTCGCAGAAGTC
>DASPQQ010000199.1:0-4652 GCA_035624885.1 Bryobacteraceae bacterium
AACAATGAGATTCCAGAGCTGCAGGGGCGCGCGGCCCCGCGCGATGGCATCCTGGACCGGCCGCGCGAGTGAGCCCGGGCGAATCCAGCCGTCTGTTTCGAGACGGGAGCCGGACGCGATCGCCTGCAACTGCGGCTGCCAGTGCTCGACCAGCCAGTTCTCCACCGGAATGGTGAACCCGCGCTTGGGCCTTTCCGCGACCTCGCGGCCCACGCGCCGCCGCACGATCTCGCGCAGAATCGCCTTCGGTTCGCCGTTCCGCATCCGCACGGAGAACGGCAGGCGCGCTGCGTAATTCCAGATCTCCTGATCGAGCAGCGGGGAGCGCGCCTCGATGGCATGGCGCATGGCCGCGCCGTCCACCTTCGTCATGAATTCGGAAACGAAGCGCGTGTCCTGCTCGTAGTCGAGGAAGTCCTGCAGGAGGCGCCGCGCCGAATCGAAGGAAAGCGGGATTTCGCGGCGTGAGATGTTCATCCGGGCGATGCGATCGCCGAGGATGTTGCGGGCGCGGTAATAGGGAAGTCCGTCATGCACGCGCGTCACCGCGCCCAGCCCGCCGGTTGCGTAGTCGAGGAAGTGCCTCGGGCGGCGCAAAGCCGGGAGCGCGCCGACGAGCGGCCGCACTGCCGGCCACAGCGCGGCAACCGGCCCCGGAATGGCATTGGCGAAGTGCTGGGCCTTCAGAAAGCGTTCGTGATGGCTGTAGCCGAGGAAGACGTCGTCTCCGCCGTCGCCGGTCAGCAGCACGGTGACCACGGGCTTCATGGCCTTCGAGAGCGTCATCATGCCGAGCGCGGAGGAACAGGCGAAGGGCTCTCCGTAGGCCGCCGTGAGTTCGTCGAGCTGCGGCGGCGCGGAGGGCGGAAGCTGGATCACCTCGTGCGGAATGCCGAGAATGCGCGCGGTTTGAATCGCGTCCGGGCTTTCATCGGCGGGGTCGCCGGGCGTGCCCACGGTGAACGATTTGATGTTGGCGTTCAGCTTCGACATCGCCCAGCAGATGAGCGTGGAATCGATGCCGCCGCTGAGGAGCGCTCCCACCGGAACGTCGGCGAACAGACGCAGGCGCACGGCTTCGAGGAGCATGGCCTCGGTGCGTTCGACGGCTTCATCGAACGTGACCCGCAGGTGCGGCTCTTCCTGCGGAACCTTCCAGTACTGCCGCTCCGAGCACCCGGATCCGTTCCATTCGATGATCCGTCCGGCGCGAACTTTACGGACCCCGGAGTAAATCGAGCGATCGTCGGTGACCCAGCCGAATTCGAGGAACTCGAGCACGGCAAGCGGATCGAGCTCGCCAGAGAGTCCGCCATCGCGGAGCGCGCGCGCGGTGGAAGCGAAGGCGAGCCGTCCGTTGGCCACGGTGAAGAAGAGCGGTTTGACGCCGAGACGGTCGCGAACGAGGAACAACTTCCGCGCGCCGTCGTCCCAGATGCCGAAGGCGAACATGCCGCGCAGGCGCGCCACCAGGGCGTCGATGCCCCATTCGCGATAGCCCTCGATCAGGATTTCGGTATCGGTCTGCGAATAAAACACGTGGCCCGAGCGCTCGAGTTCGGCGCGCAGCTCGCGGAAGTTGTAAATGGCACCGTTGAAAACGACGCCGACCTGTCCATCGGCCGAGAGCATCGGCTGATTGCCGGCCGCGCTGAGATCGAAAATCGAAAGCCGCCGGTGCCCCAGAACCGCGCTGCCCCACTGGCAGACACCTTCCGCGTCCGGCCCGCGCCGCTCGAGCGACTTCACCATGCGCGTAACGGTGTCGAGCGCCGATTCGGGCAGTGTGTCAGCGGCGAATCCGGCGATTCCACACATGGGGCGCGGTCAGGCTTCCTTTCTGGATTCGTGGTACTCCATCTCGGTGTTGAGCGCCCAGATGTTGCTCTTGTCCACGCGGCCTTCGATGATGTTGTCGACGGCGGTCATGGCGGTGAGCATGGAATGGTCCTGGTTGTTGTACTTGTGCATGCCGTTGCGGCCCACCAGAAACAGGTTCTCGAACTGGCTGATGAACGTCTTCACTTCCTCGAAGCGGTCATAAGCGCCGAAGTAGGCCGGGTAGGTTTTCGGCACACGGATTACGCAGGCATCGAGCACATCGGCCTGATCGATGATGCCGATCTTTTCGATCTCCTGCTTCGCCCATTCGATCATACCGGCGTCGGAAAGCTTCCAGAGTTCGTCGGTTTCGTAGCAGAAGTATTCGAGTCCGATCCAGACATTGTCCGGATCGGCCACCAGGTAAGGACTCCAGTTGTTGAAGATCTGCATCCGGCCCACCATCACGTCGGGCTCCTGAATGTAGATCCAGTTATCGGAAAGCAGTTTCGATCCGAGAGGCGTTTCTTCCCTGATCTTCAGCTTCTTCAGCAGCAGGCCGACCGTGATGAAGTCGCGGTACATCAGCCCGTCGCTCACTTCCATGACGTTGTCGGGAACCGGCGCGTCGAGCGAGCGCATCAGCTCTTTGACCGGCATGGTGGAAAAAAAGTAGTCGGCCTCGAAGACGCGGCGCTCGCCCGTCTCCGCGTGGATGGCTTCAATGGCTGTGATGCGGAATCCGTCAGCCCTGATTTTGTCCACGTTCCAGCACTTCTCGACCACTCCGCCTCTGGCCTGCACATCTTCCGCCACATATTCCCAGAGCTGGCCGGGGCCGAGCTTGGGATACAGGAACTTCTCGATAAGCGAAGTCTCGGTGCCTTTCTGCGCGATATCGGCGGGCTTTTTCGACGCGAAAGCCTTCTTCAGGAAATGCGCGACTGCGGTGACGACGGAAAGCCCCTTGATCCGCTGCGCGCCCCATTCCGCGCTGATCTCATGGCAGGGCACGCCCCACACCTTCTCGGTATACGACTTGAAGAACGTGAGATAAAGCTCGCGCCCGAAGCGGTTGATCAGGAAGTCTTCGAGCGTCTTTTCCGGCTTCCTCTGACTGGCCGCGCTCGTGGCGTAGCTGACCCCGATCTTCACGGTGCGAATGAGCCCGAGCTTCTTCAGTGTGTCGGCGCTGAGCGTGATCGGGTAATCGAAGAAGCGGCGCAGGAAGTAGATGCGCGATTTCCGGTTGCGGATCAGCATCACGCGGTCTTCGCTGGCGGGACTCGGGCCCTGCCGGTGCGCGATCTGGCGGGTCTGGTGGTGATACGTGATGTTCTCCGTGCCATTCGGGCCCTCGACCGGCATCACTTCCATCCACCACTTCATGACCCGGTCCGACTTGGAAAAGAAGCGGTGCCCGCCGATATCCATGCGGTTGCCCTTGTAGCGGACGGTGCGCGAGATGCCGCCGATCTCCGCGCTCTTCTCGAGCACGATGGGCTGAATGTCGGTACGCTTGAGGAGTTCGAAAGCCGCGGTGAGTCCGGCCGGACCCGCCCCGATGATGAGGGCTTTTCTTCTCCCCGTCGACGGGGTCATTTCGTCTGCGGCGGAACGTAATCGGGCGGCAGAGCCGCGCCTTCGCCGAAGAAATACTGCTCCATCTGCTGGAGCAGGAATTGCTGGGCCTCCGGCGTTCCAAGGTTCAGGCGGTACTCGTTCATGAGCATCTTCATGTGCTCAACCCACATCTTCCAGGCATCTTTCGAAACGTTCTCGTAGATGCGCTGACCCAGCGGATGGCCCTCAAAGGGCACTTCGTCGAGGCCCTGCATTTCTCTCTGAAACTTGACGCAGAAGACTTTGCGAGCACCCTCGGGGATTGGAGCGCTCGTATTGAGGTTCGTGCCGGAGCCACAGCCCATAAAGCTCAGGATAGCAGTGGAGGGCGGCGTTTATGCCAGTCCGTCTGGCGCTGGAAATAGCTCCCGACCGCGAGAGTCATATTCTCGGAAAATGCCGGCCCGGCAAGCTGGAGGCCGAGCGGCATTCCGTTCGCGAAACCGCACGGCAGCGAGAGAGCCGGCAGGCCGGCCAGGTTGCCCGCCGGAATCAGGTCGCGCATGCCGGGCGATTGCGGATGTCCGCCGGGCGGCGGGTCCGGGCCGTCGAGGGCTTCGGTGATCCGCGGCGCGATCGTGTAACGCGAGGGCGCGGCGAGGAGGTCGACTTTCGAGAACAGCTCGCGGAACTTCTGCTGGACGAGCGTGCGGATGCGCATGGCCCGCAGATAGTCTTTGGCCGGAATTTCGAGATTCACGCGCAGGCTCGCGATCTGGCTGGGATCGGCCAGCTCCGCGACTTCCCCGCTCGCAATCAGCGGCTCGAAAATCGCTCCCGCTTCGGCGCCGATGATGATGTCGGCAAGGCTGTCATACGGGAAATCGGGCAGCGCGACTTCGACGAACTTCGCGCCGCAGCCGCGCAGCACGTTCATGGCGGCTTCGAAGGCGGGCCGTGCCGCGGCTTCCACCCATTCGAGATCGTCGGGCGAGAAACCGATGGTGAGGTCTTTGAGATCGCGCGCGTACTGCGGGGTGTAATAAAAGCCCTTTCCGGCCGAGCCGGGATCTTTCGAATCGCCGCCCGCAATGGTGTCGAGGACGCAGCCGCAATCCTCCACCGTGCGGCACATGGGCCCGATCTTGTCCATCGTCCAGGCAAGCGCCATGGCGCCGTGCCGGCTGACCAGGCCGTAGGTGGGCCGCAGACCGGTGATTCCGCAATATGCGGCGGGGGTGATGATCGAGCCCGAGGTCTCCGAGCCG
>DASPQQ010000200.1:0-9206 GCA_035624885.1 Bryobacteraceae bacterium
GATGCCGGTGACCCCGTTGCCTGTGACGCTGGCGGCGGTCGCGACCGGCAGACCGTTGGAGTAACCGATCCAGCAGGGGAATGAGGGACGCGCGGCGTTGAAGACTTCCGCGAACCAGTCCAGCGGGACGTGGAAGCAGGCCGACCCGATGGTGCGGAAGTGGCCGAGCGTTCTCGCGTCATCGACCGGCAGAATTTCGATGGGCGGCAGCTTTCGCCTGGGCGGGAGAATGCGGTCGACGATCATGCCGGGCATTTCCGAAGCGAGGCGCAGGCCGACCGAGTCGAACGTCTGCCCGAGACGGCGGCGCACCGCCGGGTCCAGCCAGCTTTCGCAGGTCCAGAAAGACCAGGGAATGCGGCGCGCGCGAAAATGTTCGGCGGCGGCGCGGAGCCTCGATTCGAGATCCTTCCGGCTTTCGACGGGCGAACTGAAAAACGCCGCGTTGAACATCTGGAATGTGACGCCGAGCGACGCAATGCTGACGCCCGGCAATTCCCGGACATCGCCGGTTTTTCTGCCTGCCGCGAGCACCCGAAACGAGTCGCGCAGGTTTCCTTCGACCGCGAGGAAATCCATCGACCAACCCCAAGCTATCATGCAAGACTATGACCCCGAACAGCCGGCGCGTGATTCTGTTGTCCGTTGCGCTGGCGGCGTTCACTTCCATGGACCGCGCGGTGCTCTCTCTGGCGCGCGGGCGCATCGCGCAGGACCTTGCGCTGAGCGACGTGCAGATGGGTCTGGTGTTCGGTGCGTTTACCATTGCCTACGCCTGCTGCGAGATTCCGAGCGGCTGGCTCGGCGACCGCAGCGGCCCTGAAGGAGTGATGACGCGCATCGCGCTGTGGTGGGCGTTTTTCATGGCAGCGACGAGCCGCACCATCGGGTTCGCCACACTTTATGCCTCGCAGTTCCTGTTCGGCGCGGGCGCGGCCGGCTGCTATCCGAGCATCGCGCGCAGCTTTGCCAATTTCCTTTTGCCGAAGGAACGGGCGCGGGCGCAGGGGATGATCTGGCTGGGCGCGCGCTGGGGCGGGGCATCGACGCCCATCATCATGGCGATTCTGTTCCGCTTCATGGGCTGGCGCGCGGCGTTTGCGGCGCTCAGCGCGATCGGCCTCGTGTGGGCTCTGGCGTTTCTGCGCTGGTTTCCGAAGTCGCCGAAGCCGGAGCGGGAGGGATCGCATCCGCCGATTCCCTGGGGCGTGTTTTTGAGATCGAAGACCGTGTGGCTGCTGTGCGGGCAATACTTCGCGCTGGTGTTTCCCTGGTTTTTCCTCGTCACGTGGGCGCCGGCGTTCATTGACGAACGATACCGTCCCGATGCGGCGATGGGCGCGGTTCTGAAGATGCTGCCGCTGCTGTTCGGAGGCGCCGGCGCGCTCGTGGGCGGATTGCTGACAGCGCCGCTGGCTCACCGGCTCGGCAATCTCGGGCGCGCGCGGAAGATGCTGGCGTGTCTCGGATTCGCGGGCGCGAGCGCGTTTCTCGTGGTGGCGTCGGGAAGAAGCGGCGCGGTTGCGGGCGTGGTTGCGGTGGCCCTATCGAGCTTCTGCAATGACGTGGTGATGCCGGCCGCCTGGGGAACGGCGGCGGACGTGGCGGGCCCATGGTCCGGGACGGTCTCGGGGATCATGAATATGGTCGGCAATGCCGGCGGGGCGTTGTTTGGCTTTACCGCCGGCGTGGTTCTCGAAGCGACGCGGCACAACTGGAACATCGTGCTGTGGATGAATGCCGCCATGTATCTGGCGGGGATTGTGCTGTGGCTGGCGCTGGATCCCGAATGCCCGATCAGTTAGCGGTGGCTTCGAAGGCGCCGGTTTCGACCTTTCCGGCGCGCTTCATCTGAACCAAGATGCGGTATTTGCCGGGAGTCGGCAGGCCGTATGGGAACGAGACGCTCGAGCCGGGCGCGCCTTCGTGCATGCCCATCATGGTTTCGGGCGAGGCGACTTCGACCGATGCCATCGGCACCGAGCCGCTCGGATGCACGTGCGCGAACACCGAACCATCCAGCTTGATGAATTCGGCGTGGCCGCCCATGCCCATGTACTGTTCGAGATCGCTCGCGGGTTTGCCGTCGGGCCCCACGATCGCGAAGGGGAAAAGAGTCAGGGCGGTTGCGGCGATGGGTTTCGATTTGTCGTGCTGCCAGACCATGCGGTAGCCGTTGCCGAGATCGAAGCTCCCGTCGTTGACAGGCGTGGTGACGCCGCCGGCATCGTCGCCGGAAAGAGGCTGGCCGGCGATATCGGGCAGGGAAACGTCGCCCACGGCGGTTTCGGCGAAGCCGGTATCGTGCACGATATCGGCGTAGATTTTGTAATTGCCCTTTGGCAGCAGCGGCAGCGCGGTCTGGAAATAGCCGGTGGCTTTCTGATCGGGATGCAGATGGTAGACGCGATTCATCTCCGGCCATTCAACGAGGAAGAGGTGCATCAGATGGCCGTGATCGAGCGTGAGGTCATCGAGCCTGCGGGGAATAACCCAGCCGGGATCGGTGAGCTGCACGAGCAACTGGCTGGGCTCGGGAACCGTGGCGGTGAGGGAGAGCGGTTTGTAGATGCGCTCGCTGGCGGAACTGGCTTCGGCGGTCCACCAGTTGTTGCCAGACCAGAGGATGAAGATGAGCAGAGCGGAGACGCCGGCCATGATCCCGGCCGTTCTGGCGCTCCAGCCTTTCGACTCGGCGCCGGGTTCGAGGCGCGAATCGCGGACCGCGGCGCCCACCAGCGCCACCATCCCGACGGTGAGGAAGACCATCATGCCGATCAGGAAGTACGAAACGCCCTGATTCATGGGCCGCATGCGCTGCGGCAGCGCGGGCACTGGGATCTGCATGTCGCCTTCGCCGCTTTTGCCGAAGGCGTGCACCCGGACCTTCCAGGAACCCGAGCCGATGTTCATGAGCCAGAGAGAACCTTCGAAGTATTGCGGGTCTCCCGCCGGGCTCTGCGCGATGTCCGGCGTGGGCGGGTGTTTCGCCGCTTCGCCGGTCATCGGGGTTGGGGTGAGTTCGACGCGCTGGATGCCGGGCGTGAGCGAACGGACTTCGACGCGCGCCACGCCTGGAATGGCGTCGGGCGGGCGGATGGAAATCAGCAGCTGATAAGGCCCGGCTTTACCTTCGAAGAAAACGTCCGGGCTGCCGACGTGCGCGAAGGCAGAGATCGCCGAGAGGGCTGCGAGGAGAGCGAAGCGTTTAACGGCGGACACGCTTCAGCCAATCTCCCGCGGCCATGCCCACGAGCGATGAAGCCATGGAGAAGAGCACCGCGATGGCGAGGCCCTTCATGAACACGCCACCGGATTGCGGCACGAACCTGTTGAGCACCATGAAGCTCTTCGGGCTCTCGAAATACGGCACGTACTGGCTGCCGAAAATGGAGTTGCGCGCCAGCGGCGAATTCAGGAAGCTCGCGAACGGCCACTGGACGGCAAGGAAAACCGCCGTGAACGTGAGGCCGGAGACGGCGGCGCGAGCCACGAGACCCCACTGCGCGATGCGCGGCCAGAGAAGATCGAGCGCGATGGCCGGCGCGAGGATCAGCAGCGGAAAGCCAGTGGGGATGAACTGAGTCACGTTGAAAAAGACGGGGCCGAGTTTGGGCTGTGCGGGAAAGAGCGGCAGAATCCATTCGAGCGCCATGAGGAACGCGGTATAGATTCCGGCCGAGATGGTTGCCGCCCAGCGATTGCCGGTGGCGCGTGAGCCGAGCGCGAGAACCAGCGGGATCACCATGCCGACCGCGCGGTACGGCATCGCGGTGTGCTGCATGACGCGGCTGGTGAGTTCGAGTTCCACGGTCAGCAGCATCACGACGATCATGCCGGTGACGTAGAGAAACATCCATTCGAGGTGCTTGCGGGCGATGCCGGAAGACCGGTTCATCAGCGCGCCGATCAGAACCAGAGCTCCGATCTGCACGCCGGCGATGCCCGCGGCCAGCACCATGTGGGGCGGGCTGAGAATCTTGACGTCGAGCCCGTAGGCATTGTGCCACCAGTCATCGAAGGGCGCCGAGGTGATCATGGTGAACCCGCCCCAGGCGCAGATGAAGGCGCCGAGCGGGGCGCGGAAGCCGAGCACGTTGACGGAAACGGCGCGCAGAGCCGACTTCGTGAACGTGGTGGCCAGAATCAGGTAGCCGCAGGTGATGCCGGCGATCACGCCGCAGAGCTGGATCGCCATGTGAGCGGGCGTCCAGAAGGTGTCCCGGCCGATCGATTCATGCCAGGAGATATCCCACTGGACGCCGATCATCGACGAAGCGACGCCGACGGCGGCGAGCCAGATGTACCACGGGATCGATTCGGTTCGCGACTCGACGCCCGAGGCGGCGAACGCCTGGGGGAAAGACGTGGAAGCGGCCATGGATCGTAATTACCTCTGTTAAGTATGTTACGACGCCAAAGCCGACAGGTTCGTCTATTTGTCTGCCGTTTCCGTTAACGGCCGACGACCAGCACCATGAAAGTGTCGGGCTTCACCTGCGGACGTCCCGCTTTGCCGTCTTTCACTTCGGCCGGGCCATATTCGGCAGTCGGCAGATAGAGCTTGTGAGCCTTCTGGTCCGCGCCGATGGTGCGCGCGCCGTTCTGGGTGGTGATGGTGGCGACGGCTTCGAACTTGCCCGGCGAAGTTTCGCCCACCATGGTGATCGTGCCGTCGCGCCCGTTGGCGCTGAATGCGTAGCCATCGTCGAAGGCGACACCATCCACGCCGAGACCGATTTCAGCCTGACCGATCACCTTGCCGGCGGCGGGATCGCTGATCACCATGACTTTCCGGCCGCAGACGGAATAGAGACGGCCCTTCGGATCAATGGTGAGGCCGCTCGGCCCGTCGCACGGGGCGATCGAATAGTGTTTCGTCAGCGTGGCGGTCTTCGCGTCGATCACGCCGATCTCGTTCTTGTCTTCGAGGTTGAAGTAGACGTTGCCCTTGCCATCCACCTGGGAGAACTCCGGCTTGCCGTTGAGGGGAAGCGAAGCGGCGACGATGGCGCCGCTTTTGCCGTCGAACACGGTGGCATCGCTCGAGCGTCCGTTGAAGGCGAAGACGCGTTTGGTAACGGGCTCATAAATGATGGAGTCCGGGTTGGAGCCGGTCTTCACTTTGCCCTGCACGGCGAGGGTTTTGAGGTCGAAGATCGTCACGTCGTTGTCGCGGCCGTCGCTGGTGAAGCCGCGGCCGAGGTCATTGGCGACGGCGATGCCGTGCACGCCGTTGGTGCCCGGGATGGTCCCGACCACCTTGTCCGTCGCGGTGTCGATCACTTCGGTCTGCGTGGCGTGCGACGCGTACAGGCGATGGTTCGCGCTGTCGACGTACACGTAGTCCCAGCTCGAGGGACCGCCGATTTTGATCTTGTCGACTACTTTGTAAGCCGGTGGAGCGGCGAGGGCCGAGATGGCCAGAGCAGCGCCGGCCGACAGCAACGGCAGGGTTTTCATGGGTGTTCTCCTCATTCCGGAAGTCTGATTGTCCGCATCTCACATTATCCGCGCAAACTGAAGATTTCCTGAAAGCGGAGCAGGCTCCCGGGACGGCGGGACCAGCGGTAGCGTAGAGTGAGAAGCAGGCTATATCGCCCGCATAATTAATGGTCCGGCAGGCAGTTTTCTTTCTTCTTTTCGGGATGGCGCTTTCGGCGCAGACTCCTCCCACCGGCTCGCTCGATCCCGCATTCCGTAACATCCCGTTTGAGAGCTGGTTCAGCGGCGAACAGGCGCACATCCGCTGGGCGGCCGAGACGGCCGAACCGGCGCTTTCGCCACACCTGCGGCTGCGCAGCGCGGTCAAGCTGAAAATCGACGGCCGCGATCTCGCCACGCGCCGCGGCAAGGGCCAGATGGGTATGCTGATCCAGATCCGCGACAACCACGGCGGGATCTGGCAGACGCACGAGGGGATCCTGCTGAGCAGTCTTCAGGAGTCCGTGGTCGCAAACGACATCGAGTACACGCAGCCGTTCTTCGCGCTGCCCGGCGATTACGAGATCTCGCTGGCCATTGTCGACACGGCGACGCGCGAACATGCGACGATTCGCCGCAAGCTGCATGTGCCGGCGGCGAAGAACGAGCCTCCGGATGCCTGGCGCGATCTGCCGGCCATCCAGTTCATCCACTCCAATCAGCCGCCCGACGCGTGGTTCATTCCCGATGTGAAGGACACCCTGCGGCTCATGGCGCGCCCGCAGCATCCCTCGACGATCGACATCCTGGTGAACCTCACCCCGACCGAGCGGCTCTCTGGCTCCAACCGTTCTCAGGACCGGAACCTGTCGCTGCTGGTTCCCGCAATGAAGGTTCTGGCCGGCGCGGACTGGGGCGATACGCCGGTGCGGGTTTCGTTTCTCGATCTTTCCAACCGGAAGGTGACTTTCGATCAGGAGCAGGTGAAGACGGTCGACTGGGAGAAAGCCAAAGCTTCGCTCGCGGAAATGGCGCCGGGGATCATCGATGTGAAGTCACTCGAGAACCGCAGATTCAGCGCCAATTTTTTCGTCCAGCAGGTGGGAAAGCGCATCGACAGGACAGGCTCGGATCCGCAGCGGATCGTGATCGTGCTCAGCTCGCCGACGGCTTTTGAGGCCGGAGTCGAGCGGCATCAGATCGAAGCCGAGGCGAGCGGAGACGCGCATGTGTTCTATGTCCGGTATCACCCCTACGTGTCACAGGTCTCGATCGCGCCACCTCCGCGCCCTGATTTGGGAAGGCGCGACAGGTTCGGCGATGTCGTTTTCCATCCCGCGCCACCCGGCGCGCAGGACGATCAGCTGGCGCCGCTGCTGAAGCCGATCCGGCCGGAAGTGTTCGATGTTCTCAATCCGGAACAGTTCCGCAAGACCGTGGCGACGATTCTCGACGAAGTTTCGCGGCTTTAACCGGCTGATATGCTCATGGGCTGCATGAGCATTTTTCGAGATCGCTTACTGGACGGGAAAGCCGCGTTTGTCACCGGCGGCGGCAGCGGCATCGGGCTCGCCATGGCCGAGCGTTTCGCGCAGCACGGCGCGAAGGTGATGCTGGCGGGCCGTCGGGCCGAGGTGCTCGACGAGGCGAAGCAGGGGATCGAGGCGGCGGGCGGCGTCGCCGGCGCGGTTTCTCTCGATGTGCGCGATTATGCCGCGGTCGAAGCGGCGCTCAGGCGCACCCACGAAGAGTTCGGTCCCATCGATATCGTTCTGGCTGCCGCGGCGGGAAATTTTCCCGCGCCGATCCTCGGCATGTCGGCCAACGGATTCAGGGCCGTGATGGATATCGATGTGCTCGGCACGTTCAATGTGATGCGCGCGGCGCATCCGTTCCTGCGCAAGCCGGGTGCTTCGCTGCTGGCGATTTCGGCCAACCATGCGACGAAGCCGGTGCCATACCAGTCGCACGTGTGCGCGGCGAAGGCCGCGATCGAGATGCTCATGAAATGCATTGCGATCGAATGGGGGCCGGATGGCATTCGCGCGAATTGCATCACGCCGGGTCCGACGGCGGATACGGAAGGCATGCGGCGGCTGGCGCCAACGCCGGAGATCGAAGAGATCGTGAAGCAGAACGCGCCGCTGCGGCGCTATGGCACCAAAGATGAACTGGCGGATCTGGCGCTTTATCTCTGTTCGGATGCTGCCGGGTACATCACCGGCAACGCGTACGTCTGCGATGGCGGCACCGGCCTGGTCGGGTTCGGCAACCGCATGGAGCGGGCCTGGGAGCACGGATCGCCGAAGAAGTAACGGCTAGAGTATCCGCAGATCGCGGCCGGTCATTTCCTTCGGGGGCTTTTCGCCGAGGACGCCGAGCAGCGTCGGGGCGATGTCGCGCAGGGCGCCGGGACGCAGCTTCTCGCCGGAATCGTCGACCAGGATAAAGGGCACCGGATTGGTCGTGTGGTAGGTATGCGGTCCGCCGGTGACCGGGTCGATCATCATTTCGGCGTTGCCGTGATCGGCGGTGATGATCCAGCGGCCGTTCTTTTCCTTGAGGCGCTGCCAGATCTCGCCGAGGCAGGCATCGACGGCTTCGACCGCGCGGACCGTCGGCTCAAACCTGCCCGAATGACCCACCATGTCCGCATTGGCGAAGTTCATGATGATGACGTCGAAATCCTTTTTACCCATGGCATCCAGCACCACTTTCGTGACGCCCTCCGCGCTCATCTCCGGCTTGAGGTCGTAAGTTGCGACCTTGGGTGACGGCACCAGCTCGCGTTCTTCGCCGGGGAAGGGTTTCTCCACGCCGCCGTTGAAGAAGTAAGTGACGTGCGCGTATTTTTCGGTCTCGGCCACGCGCAGATTTTTCCAGTTGAGCTGGGCGAAGACGTTGGCGAGGATGTTGTCGAGCGGTTCTTTGGGCAGGACGAACGGCGCGGTGAGCGTTTTGTCGTACTGCGTCATCGTCGTCACGAAGAGTTTCTTCGGCGATTTGAGCAGCACTTCGGTCATCTCGCGGCCGCGGTCGGCGCGGTAGTTGAAGAAGATGCACGAGTCTTCGTCGCGAATGAGGCCGACCGGTTCGTGGCGCGCGTCGACGATGGTGACGGGCTCGACGAATTCGTCGGTCACGCCTTTTTCGTAAGACCGCCGCAGGACTTCGACGGGGTCGGTCTGCTTGTCGCCGTCGCCAACGGTCATGGCACGGAAGGCGCGGTCGATGCGTTCCCAGCGCTTGTCGCGATCCATCGCGTAGTAGCGGCCGGAAATCGACGCGATTTTCCCGGTGCCATATCCGGCGAGCTTCTGCTCGAGCGCGCGCACGTAGCCGATGCCGGTCTCGGGGCCGGTATCGCGGCCATCCATGAAGCAGTGGATGAACACATCGCGCACGCCCTGCTGCTTCGCCATTTTGATCAGAGCGTAGAGGTGTTCGATCTGCGAATGGACGCCGCCATCGCTCAGCAGCCCCATGATGTGCAGGCGATGGCCTTCACGCGCATGGTGCATGGCGGCAAGCAGGACGGGGTTCGAGAAGAACTCGCCGTTCGCGATCATCATGTCGATGCGCGTGACGTCCATATGGACGACGCGCCCGGCGCCCATGTTCAGATGGCCCACTTCGCTGTTCCCCATCTGGCCTTCGGGCAGCCCGACCGCGGGACCCGAGGTCTCGACGAGCGTATTCGGGAAGCTGCGCAGCAGCATGTCGTAGTTCGGCTTGCGCGCGGCCGCGATGGCGTTGCCTTCGATCTTCGGCGAGAAGCCCCA
>DASPQQ010000201.1:0-13316 GCA_035624885.1 Bryobacteraceae bacterium
GCTTCGCGTTCGATCCGCACGCTGTGTTCGCGCCGCACCTCGGCGGGGTTCGTCACGACGGCGGTCAGCGCCGTGGCGGCCTGGCGGAATGCTTCTTCCCGCGTCGCCCCGATGCCACGGATCCCGATATCGGCGCCGTGCGCGAAGTGCTCCCATCGTCCGGATTCGGCCTGCGCGCTCATCCGCGTTGCTCCCATTCAAGATGCAGGCGGTCGGAGCGATCCAGCCGGACGCCCGTCCCGCCTGACTTCCCCTCGCGATTCCATTCGTTCGCCAGCCATTGCGCGTCGCTTCGGCCCGCCCTCTCGAGGCGGAAGCGGCAGGTTTTGAATGGCGCCATTTCGACCGATGCCAGCTCGTGCGTCACCGGATCGACCCCCACAAAATAGAGCAGCACCAGCTCGGGCCGGAATTTCTCGTATCCGCCGATGCCTTCATAATCATTGATGAAATCGCCGCAGCCGTAAAGGATCGGCTTGTTTCCGTACACTTCAATCGCCTTGCGGTGATGCGAGGAGTGCCCGTAAATCAGATCGATGGCGCCGTGGTCAATCAGCGCGTGCGCGAACTGCCGATGCGCGGACGGAATCGGGTAACCCCAGTTTCCTCCCCAGTGGATCGACAGCACGGCGATGTCGCTCTGCTGCCGCATGGCGCGGATGCGCGCGGTGAGCTGCGCCGCGGCGTCGTCGGAGAAGTTCTCGAGCAGCGCTACGCCGGACGTGGACGCGGTCGCGGCCCAGTCGTTCGGGACGCCGCTGTCGCCCGCCGCGCAGGCGAAGACCAGCACGCGTCCCCACTCCCGTTCGATGATGCACGGGTGCCAGGCCTCAGTGGCGTCACTGCCCGCGCCGGCGGTTGGGATGTCGGCGCTGCGCAGCGAATGCACGGTTTCATCGAGACCCGAACGCCCCCAATCGAGGACATGGTTGTTGGCCAGAACGCAGCAGTCGATTTTCGCCGCGGCGATGCAGCCGAGGTTGGCGGGGTTCATCCGGTAGTTGATCCCCTTGGCTGCGTAGTCTTCGCTGACGGTTACGCTGGTTTCGAGGTTGATGATTCTGGCCGCCGGCCGCACGCGGTCGAATTCCGCCAGAGCATCGCCCCATATATAAGCAGGTTCTACGGATCGGGGAATTGCGCCATTCCTGCTTTCCGCCATTGCGAGGTACTCGATTGCCGAGCGGGCATAGTCTTCGTGCAGCTCCGGTGCGCACGGATGGGGCATGATCTGGTCGATTCCGCGGCCCGTCATCACGTCTCCGCAAAATGCCAGGGGAATCGCCTCGCTGCCCACGTGGGAATTTCAGGCAATTTGGGGACCGCGTACAGCGCAGGCCGCTGCAGCGCATTCACCGCCGATGCGCTTTTTGGCGCATCGAAACTTCAGTCAAATCCCCCATTTTCCGTGAAAAGGCCCGGTGTAACGCCGTTGACAGAATGAGTTCGCCGATGCCGGCCGCACCGCGCGGCGCCATCACAACAAGCGCAATCGAGGTTTAGCAGCGGCGGAACAGAAAAAATAATCGCAATTTCACCTGGGTCTATTTCGTACATGGCTTGGACTGGTGTGGTGCATGGATTGCTTCTACTACCGCAGTCGCCTCTGGACGAGGCGAAATCACCAAGTCTGGAGTTTGTGCAAATGAAAGTCAGCGATCTGATGACGAAGCCAGCGGCGAGTTGCCGCCCCGAAACAAACCTGGCCGCGGCAGGGGCATTGATGTGGGAAAACGATTGCGGCATTCTCCCGGTCCTCAACGATCGCCAGCAGGTGATCGGTGTGATCACCGACCGGGATATCTGCATCGCGCTGGCCACGCGTAACGGCCGCGCATCGGAAATCACTGTGGCCGACGTCTACACGCACGAACCGGCCCTGTGCTCGTCAAAAGACGACGTTCAGGTGGCCCTCGGGACCATGCAGGCGCGGAAGATCCGGCGCTTGCCTGTGGTCGATGCCGCCGGAGGGCTCGAGGGAATCGTTTCCATGAACGATATCGTGCTTCACGCCGAGAATGCCGCCGCGGGGAAACAGCCGGACCTGCCCTGGAGCGGCGCGCTCCAGACATTTCAGGCGATCTGCACGCACACGGCCCGTGCAAAGTCCGTTTCCGCGGCTGCCTGACCGGAATTTCGTGCTCTCGCAATTCCGCGGAGCGCCGCAGTGAGAGCCCGGAGTGGATGGCGCGCCGCAGCTCAGAAATCGTTTCAGGAGTTCAAATGTCGGAAGTTAAGGTTCAAAAGCAGCAGACTTCACCCACCCGGCCGGAGTTCGGTGTGAGCCCGTTCAACAACTTCTTCACTCCGCTCCTTCCGGTGGGGCGTCTGTTCGGAATGAATCCGTTCGCGATGATGCGTGAGTTCACCAACGAAATGGACCGGGCGTTCGGCGGTCTGGAGCCGTCTCTCCAGGCATGGGCGCCGGCCGTGGACATTCAGCGCTGCAACGGCAGTCTCATCGTCACCGCCGAGCTGCCGGGGCTCCGCAAGGAAGAAGTCAGGGTCGAGGTGTCGGACCACGCGCTGATCATCGAGGGCGAGCGCAAGCGTGAACACAAGGAAGACCACGAGGGCTACCACCGGTATGAGCGGAGCTACGGGAAGTTCTACCGGTCGATTCCCTTGCCGGAGGGAGCGAAGACCGATCAGGCGCGAGCGGAGCTCAACGAGGGGATTCTGAAGATCTCGCTGCCGGCGCCCGAAGCGGCGAAGCCTGAAGAACGCCGGACCCGCATTCCCGTGGAAGCCGGCTCACCGAAGGCCGGCGCGGCCGCGTAGAAGGTCTTCGCTCGCCTGATAACCATCTGGTGAATCGGGCTCGCGGCTCCCAAGGCAGCGGGTCCGGTTCATGCGCAATGCAAACTACCGTAACGGAGAAACAAAGAGGTTCCTACCATGGCAAACATAGCAATTAAAAACACAACAGAAGCCTCCTGCCAGTCGCTTCCGCTTTTCCAGGAACTCGAGAGCCGGCTCGACCAGGTGCAGAAACGGGCGTTCCAGCTCTTCGAGACCCGCGGCCGCGAGCTTGGCCACGCGTTCGACGACTGGGTTCACGCGGAACGCGACATCCTGGGGTGGCCGGCGGCGGAACTGGCGGAAATCGACGGCCGGTTCCAGCTCGAAATGACGCTGCCGGGCTTCGACGAGAAACAGGTGGAAGTCGCGGCCACGCCATCGGAAATCGTCGTTCATGCGGAAATCAAGGAAGAAAGGAAGCCAGAAGCCCACGTCCTGTGGACCGAGTTTGGCCCGAACAACGTTTACCGGCGCTTTTCCCTGCCGGAGCCGATTGACGTGAGTCAGGCCAAAGCCACGCTCGATCATGGCCTGCTGAAGATCATTGCGGCAAAGGCGCCTGCTCCGGAGGCGAAACCCGTTCCGCTGACCGGCGCCTGATTTGCACCTCGATTGCACGAGAAAGGGTGTCATGGCGGCGACAACCATCAACCCCGTTCTGCTGAAACCTTTCCCTGCAATCGAAGAATTACCACTGCTGCCGGTTCGCGAGGGAGTTCTTTTTCCGAGAGCGGCTCTGCCACTTACGGTCGGGCGCCCGGAAAACGTCTCCATGGTGCTCGGGCTCGGCGAAGGACAGCGGCTCGGTGTGATTGGGCAGAAAGAGCAGAGCCAGGATCCACCGAAGCCATCGGACCTGTGCGATATCGGCACCATCGCCGCCATTCATCGTGTCCTTCGCATGTCGAAGGATCACATCGTGATCTTCTGCGAGGGAATTGTACGGTTCCGCGTAACAGGCTTTGTCGCGACGGAACCGAACATGAGAGCCCGGGTGGAAATCCTCGATGATACGGAACCGCAGGCGAGCCCGGAACTGGATGCGGTGCGCTATGACGTCGTCAATACGTTCAAGCAGATCGTGGCGGCGAGCCCGGACCTTCCGGACGAACTGCAGATTGTAGCCGAGAACGTTCCGGGCCTCAGCGGTCTGGCCGATTTCATCGGCGCAATCATGCCCGGGCTCACCTTCACGGAGCGCCAGGGTCTGCTCTCCGAACTCGACGTTGCGTCCCGCCTCAGACAGCTCAACCGGTACCTGGTCCGCGAATCCGAGCGCGTTCAGTTGCGCCAGAAGATTCACCTCGAAGCGCAGGGAACGCTGTCGCAGGCGCAGCGCGAGTTCATGCTTCGCGAGCAGCTCAGAGCGATTCAGAAGGAGCTGGGCGAAGGGCCGGAAGGCCAGAAGGATGTGGCCGATCTCCGGGAGCGAATCGCGAAGGCCGGCCTCCCCGCGGAGGTCAGGGCCGAAGCCGACAAGGAACTCAACCGGCTCTCCGCTCTTCCCGCCATATCGCCGGAGTATGGCGTGGCGCGCAATTACCTCGAATGGATGGTCAGCCTGCCGTGGTCGGTTTCAACCGGCACGCCGGTCGACGTCAATTATGCGCAGAAGGTCCTCGATGAAGATCACTATGATCTGGAAAAAGTCAAGGAGCGCATCCTCGATTTTCTGGCAGTCCTGCAGCTGAGGCCTGCTTCGAAGGGTCCCATTCTCTGTTTCACGGGAGCGCCGGGTGTGGGCAAAACTTCTCTCGGCAAGTCGATCGCGCGGGCGCTCGGCAGAAAGTTCGTCCGCATCTCGCTCGGCGGCATGCACGATGAAGCCGAAATTCGCGGGCACCGCCGCACCTACATCGGCGCCCTGCCCGGCCAGATCATTCACGGGCTCCGCCGCGCCGGCGCCAACGATCCGGTGTTCATGCTGGATGAGATCGACAAGGTCGGCAGCGATTTCCGCGGAGATCCCGCCTCGGCGCTGCTTGAGGTCCTCGACCCCGAACAGAACGTTTCCTTTCGCGATAATTTTCTCGACGTGCCCTTCGATCTCTCGAAGGTTCTGTTCATCACGACAGCCAACCAGCTCGACCCGGTTGCCCCGGCGCTGCGGGACCGCATGGAAGTGATCGAACTGCAGGGTTACACGGAAATGGAGAAAACGGCCATCGCGGTTCGTTATCTCGTCCCTCGCCAGCTTCTCGAGAACGGCCTGACTGCCGAGACCGAGGTTCACTTCCCCGAGGAGACGCTGCACGCCATCATTCAGGGCTATACGCGCGAAGCCGGCGTGCGCAATCTGGAGCGCGCCATCGGCAGCGTCTGCCGCAAGCACGCACGGAGCATCGCGGCATCCGGCGTTCGCACAATGCTGGATGTCCCGCCGGAGCAGCTCGAGCGCTACCTGGGCCCGGCGAAGTTCCGCGCGCAATCGGAACTCGGCGAGCGGACGCGGCGGCCAGGCGTGGCGGTGGGCCTTGCGTGGACTCCGGTCGGCGGCGACGTGCTTTTTGTGGAAGCAGGCTGGCTTCCCGGCGGAACCAAAGGCCTGATCATGACCGGGCAGCTGGGCTCGGTGATGCAGGAATCGGTGCAGGCGGCGCTGACATGGGTTCGATCCCAGGCGCAGAGCTATGGAATCGATCCACAGGTATTCCCTCGCAGCGATATCCACGTACACGTCCCCGCCGGGGCCATCGCGAAAGATGGTCCCTCGGCAGGCGTCACCATCGCCATGGCGCTCATCTCTTCGCTCACGGGCCGCCGGGTGAATCCGGATTTCGCGATGACAGGCGAGATTACTCTGGGTGGTCTGATACTCCCGGTGGGCGGCATCAAGGAGAAGGTTCTCGCGGCGCGCCGCAGCGGTATCCATCATGTCGTCGTGCCGGCGGAGAACGAGGCCGATGTCAAGGAAGATCTCAAGTCCGAGCAGCTGAGCGGCATGACCATCCACTACGCGCGCAGCGTGGACGAACTGGCCGCGCTGACCCTGCTGCCTGCCGGCGACGCACCGGCTCATTCCTGAGGATCAGGCCATGTCCCACGGGTTGCGGCTCTTCGGACCGGTTCATCTCTCCATACTGGCGGCCATTCCGCTGCTGGCCGGAGGGCTCGTGCGCCTCGCCCGCGGACTGCCGGACCGCAATCGTCTGATTGCGCGCGTCCTCGGCATTCTGCTGGGACTCAATGAAATCATCTGGTACATCTGGCGGCTGCGCGTGGAAGGATTCCGTTTTCCGGAGGGTCTTCCGCTGGAACTCTGCGATCTGACACTGTGGCTGACGGTGGCGTCGATGCTGCTCTACGGTGCGCCTTCACCACAGGGACTGCGCGCTTTCGCGCTGCGTCCGGCCATATTCGAGTTTGCCTGGCTGGCGGGACTGGGCGGAGCGCTCATGGCGGTGCTGACTCCGGACCTGTGGGCTCCGCTCGCCTCCTACCCGAGCATTTACTTCTTTCTCGCCCACGGCGGCGTGGTCGCGAGCCTGCTGTTTCTGGTGTGGTCGAGTCTGGCGCGGCCGCGCCCCGGATGCGTGCGCCGAACCTTCCTGCTGGTAAACGGATACGCGGCCCTGATCAGCATCTTCGATGCCGTCTTCGGCACGAACTATATGTATCTTTGCCGGAAACCCGTCAGTGCCTCGCTTCTCGACCTGTTCGGTCCCTGGCCCATCTACCTCATCGGGGGCGAACTGGCGACCATTGTGATCTTCTGGATCCTCTGGGCGCCGTTTCGCTGGCCGGCGCGCCGCGGTCTGGAAGGACAAATGCCTGTACAGGATGCGAGTACGAGGTGATTCCGCATGAAAGTCCGAGATGTGATGACCAAATCCGTGGCCAGCTGCCACCCCCAGACCAATCTGGCAGCCGCCGGTGAATTGATGTGGGAGAGCGACTGCGGCGTCCTGCCGATTGTCGATGAGCGCAACCGTGTCATCGGTATGCTCACCGACCGCGATACCTGTATCGCCTTGACGACGAGAGACCGTCGCGCTTCGATCGTTACGGCCGGCGAAGCCGCAACCATGCCCGCCCAGGTCTGCCATGCGGACGATGACGTTCGCTCTGCCCTGCAACTGATGCGGAAGGAGCGAATCCGCCGCGTTCCTGTGGTGAACAAGACAGGGATGCTGGAGGGCATTGTTTCACTCAACGACATCGTTCTGAAGGCCGAAAAGCCCGATGGCAGGAGGTACCCCGAAGTCTCCTTCGACGATATCATGGAGACCCTGAAGGTGATCTGCGCGCATCCGTCCGAAAGACATCGCGGCGCCGCGCACAGCGAGACCAGAACCGCCGCCTGACGGCCATCACCACGCTTCGCTCCCCATCCGGCGCGGTATCCATTCCCCGCCCGCCTTCACATAGCTTTTCCTGACCGCGGCCCAGGCGACGCGGTGCGCGATCTCTTCGCGCCGCGCATCTCCGCCATACTCTTCCCAGGCGTGATTGAAAGCTTCCCGGTAGATTTCCTGCGCATGTTCGGGCAGGTGCCGGCGGACCGCGGCCGGCAGTTCTTCGTTGACCAGGTAAGGCACGGTGAATGCTCCTCCCTGCCCCTTTGCTGCAAGCGCGCGGCCAGAACGCGGCAGTGCGCGTGCTGTGTCTGATGGCAGTCATGGTGAACGAAGAGATTGCGCGAATCTTTGAGCGGATGGCGCGCGTTCTCGCCTTCCGCGGAAAGGACCGGTTTCGCATCATCGCCTACGAAAGAGCCGCCGTCTCGCTGCGCGATCTCGAACAGGATCTGGCGTCCATTGCCGCGCAGGGGAAGCTTCGCGATATCCCCGGTATTGGCGAAGACCTCGAGGCCATGATCGCCGAATATCTCAAAACCGGCCGCATCCGGCGCTATGAACAGGAGTGCCGGGGCATTCAGCCGCAGCTGATCGATCTGATGAGCATTCCCGGCCTGGGTCCCAAAACCCTCGCCCTTCTGCACCAGAAGGCGCGCGTGAACAGCCTCGAAGACCTGAAGCGCTCTCTCGACAGCGAGGCGGTCGCAAAGCTGAAAGGATTCGGGCCGAAGAAGGTTGAGAACCTCAAACGCGGCATCGGTCTCTGGTCGGCCAGCCAGCAGCGGATGCTGCTCGGTGTCGCTTTCCCTCTGGCGGAAGACCTGCTCCATCAGATCCGGGCGAACAAACGGATTGAGCAGGCCGATGTCGCCGGTTCCCTGCGCCGCCGCCGCGAGACCATCGGCGATCTCGACATCCTGATCACGTCCAAAGACAGTGCGGCCGTGCTCCGGGAACTGACTCGCCTGCCCATCGTGAAGGAGACTCTCGAAATCGGCGAGACCAAAGCCGCCGTCATGATCGAGGGCGGCATTCACGTGGATATCCGGGCGGTCGATCCGGAATCCTACGGAGCGGCTCTGCAGTATTTCACCGGCTCCAAACAGCACAACATCCATCTGCGCCGCCTGGCTCACGAGCGCGGCCTCAAATTCAACGAGTACGGCATCTTCCGCGGCACGAAACGCACCGGGGGACGGCTCGAGCCCGAGATCTACTCCTCTCTCGACATGCCCATGATGCCGCCCGAACTCCGCGAGGATCGCGGAGAAATCGAAGCCGCGCAGGCCGGCAAGCTGCCGAAGCTCATCGAAGTCGACGATCTGCGCGGTGATCTGCACACCCATACCACTTACTCGGATGGCAAATCGACGCTCGAGGAAATGGTCGGCCACGCCGCGGAACTGGGCTACGAGTACATCGCGCTCACCGACCACTCACCCTCCGAACGTGTCGCCCGCGGCCTCGATGTCGGCCGGCTAGAAGAAAAAATCGACGAAATCGAGCGTCTCCGCTCGAAGCGGAAGAACCGGCCACCCCGCATTCTGCTGGGAGCCGAAGTCGATATTCTTCCCAACGGAAAGCTGGACTATCCGGACGAGATTCTCGCCCGGCTCGATGTCGTGGTGGCGGCCATTCACTCCGGATTCCGCGAGAGCCGCGATCAGATCACGGGCCGCTTTCTCGACGCCATCGCCAATCCGCACGTCGATATTCTGGCTCACCTGACCAGCCGGCTGTTGGGCACGCGCGATCCCCTCGAATTCGACTTCGAGCGCATTCTCGCGGCCGCGGTGAAGGCGCGCGTCGCGCTTGAAATCAACGCGCAGATGTACCGCCTCGATCTCAACGATGTGATGGCGAAGGCAGCCATGGAAGCCGGCGCGCTGCTCGCCATCGATTCCGACGCGCACAGCACGGCGCAAATGGACCAGATCCGCTACGGCGTATTTCAGGCGCGCCGCGGCTGGGTGGAAGCGCCTTCCGTGGTCAACACATGGAGCTGGAAGAAACTGGATGGCTGGCTGAAGCGGTGAAACTGAAATTCCTCGGCACAAGGGGCGAAATCGATCTCCGCACGCGCTTGCACGCCATGCACAGCTCGGCCGTGGTGTCTTACCGGGGCGGCCAGGTGACGGTCGATTGCGGCGCGGACTGGCTCGATCGCGTCTTCGCCATGCGGCCGCGCGCCATCGTGCTCACGCATGGCCATCCGGACCATGCCTGGGGCCTGAAAAACGGCGCTCCGTGCAAGGTCTTTGCCACGGAAGAGACCTGGACAAACCTCGCCGGCGCACCAATTGCCGATCGCGCCGTCGTGGAACCCCGCAAGCCTTTCGAGCTCAATGGAATCACATTCGAAGCCTTCCCGGTGCGGCATTCGATTCGCTGTCCGGCTGTCGGCTACCGGATCACCGCCGGCCGGAGCGCTGTGTTCTATGTCCCGGATCTGGTGCATATCGACGACACCCACGAAGCGTTGCGCGATATCCGGATGTACATCGGGGACGGCGCGTCCCTGACAAGGCCGATGGTGCGGCGACAGGGCGACCAGCTGTTTGGCCACGCGGCGATCCGCACGCAGCTCACCTGGTGCCGGAGCGAGGAGGTTCCCGCCGCTGTCTTCACCCACTGCGGGTCGGAGATCGTGGGTGGAGATCCCGCGAAGATGGAGTCCGCGGTCAGGGATCTCGGCTCCGCCAGAGGCGTCAACGCCCGGCTCGCATTCGACGGACTCGAAATCATCCTGCCGTGAATTGGTCCCATAAGTGCAACCTCCCTGCCAGGAGAAACCGCTATGAACCGAAGTAACGGGCCACCGGTGGCCAACATTCTGGCTCTGACGGCCGGAATCGGCGTAGGCGCGGGCCTGATGTACTTCCTCGACCCGGCCCGCGGCCGGCGCAGGCGAAGGAAGCTGATCGATCAGGCGTCCAGCTTCGTTCATCATGACGCGAGAGCGTTGCAGAAGAAGGGCGGATATCTGCTGAACCGGATGCACGGAGTGGCCGCCGAAGCAGCGGCTGCATTTACTGAAGCGGAACCGGTGAACGACGAAACCCTGGTGGCGCGCGTGCGCAGCCGGATGGGTCACGTGCTGGCCGATCCGCATGTCATCGAGGTGCTGGCGGACAATGGCGTGATCACCCTGAAGGGCAAACTCGGCCACGCGGAAAGGCGGGCGCTCAAAGACCACATTCGCGCCACTCCGGGTGTAAAAGCCGTCCACGATCATCTCGAACCACGCTCTGTTTTCGCTCCCGGGCTGCTGCTCGGAATCGCCGCGGGTCTCGCCACTCTGGCGAAGAGACCTGCGCCCGTCAGCGCCGGGCCCGATCAGGGCTGCTAGTTCCCGGAGCGCCGCAATGCTCCCCAACGATCAGATCGCGCAGCGGCTGGAGGAACTGGCCCGCGTGCTCAACGAGCAGGGCGCAAGCGTCTATCGCGTGGCGGCGTGGCGGCGCGCCGCTCTGAGCCTGCGCCGCCTTGCAAAACCCGTCTCCGAAATCTATCAGGAAGAGGGCCTCGAAGGTCTGCGCAAGCTGCCGGGAGTGGGCGATCGCATCGCGCTCGCCATCCAGACTCTGATCCTCACCGGCAGGCTTCCGATGCTCGACCGTCTGCGCGGCCAGATGGAGCCGGTCGATGTCCTGATGACAGTGCCGGGAATCGGACGGGTGCAGGCGGCTCGGCTCCATCAGGATCTCGGCATCGACAGCCTCGAAGACCTGGAAGCTGCCGCCCACGACGGGCGCCTCGGCGCGATCGCCGGTTTCGGGCAGAAGCGAATTTCCGGCATTATCGACTCGCTGGCCAGCCGCCTCGGGCGCGTTCGCGCCGTTCCGACCGCTGCGGCAAGCGAGGTTTCCGTGGCGGAACTGCTCGACGTTGACCGCGAGTACCGCGAAAAAGGCGCCGCCGGGAGCCTGCGCCGCATCGCGCCCCGGCGTTTCAATCCGAAACGTGAGGCTTGGCTGCCGGTTCTGCACACTCAGCGTGGCACGCGGCACTTCACCGCTCTGTTTTCCAACACGGCCCGCGCCCATGAAGCCGGCAAAACACGCGATTGGGTAGTCATTTACTGGGACGGACCATCCGGCGAACACCAGCACACCATCGTGACCGCTCGCCAGGGTCCGCTTTCCGGACGCCGCATCGTGCGCGGCCGTGAGCCGGAGTGCGCCGATTACTACGCAAGCCTGCCGCGCCAGGCCGCGTAAACCGCATTGATCGGAAATACCCGATCCGGTGGTTCCTCGGGCCGCCCGTGCTGAGAAGTGTATTATGTTTTCTTGACGCAAGAGCATCGTGTCATGGCACTTCACAATTCGGCGGTAGTGCTTCTGAAAGCGCGTTTTCATCTCGGATTAATCCGGGTAAATTCGCGCACTTCTGTTTCGGGCTCGAATAAACGGAGTCTGCAAAATGCGCGTGCGCATTGCGGCAGTTCTCCCGCCGGCTGGTCACAGGTATGAAACGCGCCCGGATTCTCCTGGCTGACGATCACCCGTTAACCCTGGAGGGAGTGCGGCGGGTGCTCGAGAGCGACTACGAGATTGTCGGGGCGGTCACCGACGGCCGCGCCCTGCTGGAAGCCGCAGAAAGCCTCAAGCCGGATCTGATCGTTCTCGATATTGCCATGCCCCTGCTGAACGGGATTGACGCCGGCAGGCAGATCCGCGCCATCTTGCCTCACACAAAACTGCTCTTCGTCACCATGTACGAAAGTCCGGCTTTTCTCGAAGCTGTCATCGAAGCGGGCGGGAACGGATACGTGCTCAAGTCGGCCGTCGGCGAAGAGCTTCTCGAAGCAGTCGAAGCAGTTCTGCACGGCGAGTTCTACCTCAGCCCGCAGCTTTCCACCACGGGCCGGCCCGCGTCCCAGAATCAACCGGGATCATTTGTCGCGCCGCGGCTCTCCATCCGGGAACGGGAGATTCTCCAGCTGATAGCGGAAGGAAAACTCGCCAAGGAAATCGCCTTTATTCTCCATATCTCCGTTAAAACGGTGGCATTTCATCGAGAGAACATAAAAACCAAACTCGGCGTCCGGAGCACCGCTGAGCTCACCAAACGCGCACTCGAGCAGGGATTAATCGCCCTCTGACCTAGCACTTTTCCCAGTTCTCCCTGGCGCGATTCCAGGACTATTCTGGCGTCGAAGCCTCCGAACGCGTCGGGAAGAAGGAGTACGAGAGGTGGCGCAGATGTTTTTTCGGCCCAACGTCAAAGAACTTCCTGATGCCCGCAAGTTCAGTGCTTCGACCGGGGTGCGCCATTGACATCCAAATGGGATCCGGAAGATCTCGGGGGAAGACGACCGAAGGGCGTCGTCGGCACACGGGAGGCGGAAGAGACCGGAGGGCCGTCCGCCTCCCCGGATCAGGAGCAGGCAGGCAATCGGTGGGGAATCATTCTCGCCGGCGGGGATGCGACACGCCTGAAAGATCTCACACGCCGGATTTGCGGCGATGACCGGCCCAAGCAATTCTGCTCACTGCTCGGCCGCGAAACCCTCCTCGAGCAGACGAGGCAGAGAGCGGAACGGAGCATCCCGGGCAACACGATTCTCTTTTCTCTCTCCGCGCACCACGAAAGATACTATGCCGCGGAAAAAGGCATCCTTCCTTCGCAGCGGATTGTGCAGCCGGCAAACAGGGGAACGGCCGCGCCCGTCGTCCAGGGACTCCTGAGCATCGCCCGGCTCGACCCGGATGGGATCGTCGCGATCCTGCCGAGCGATCACCATTATCAGAACGAGAGCCGATTCACGTCCACGCTCGAGACTGCGTTTCAGATCGCGGCGCGCGAAACGGCGTCGGTGGTCCTGGTTGGAGCTCCGGTGCAGCGCGCGGATCTCAGCTACGGGTGGCTCGAACTGGCCGGGCGCGTGAGAGGCAATGAATCCTTTCATGTGAAGGCATTCCGCACGAAGCCGTCCCTTCAGGAAGCCATGCGTCTGATGCACGGCATCTGTCTCTGGAACACCTCGGTGATGGTCGGACGCGCCGCCGCCTTTCTTGAGATGATTCGCGGCGTCCTCCCCGAACTGGTGGCGGCTTTTCCGCGGGAAACCCTGTGGGTCGGAGCCGAGACCCGCGTCCCGCCTGATATCTATGCGAAGATCCGGGAGCTGAACTTCTCCGAAGACGTTCTGTCCGTTCAGACAGGCTTCCTGATGGCCCTGCGAACGGCTCGCGCGGGATGGGACGATCT
>DASPQQ010000202.1:0-7872 GCA_035624885.1 Bryobacteraceae bacterium
TTCTCTCTTCGAACTCCCTACTTTAGCAATCGGAACAACGATTCTTCGTCGAGGGCTGGCTCGCGGCAGGCGAAATTCTCGCAGATGTAAACGGCCATTGCAGCGCCGCGCGAAGTCATGCCCTCCATCTGCGGCTGGAACTGCGTCAACGCGGGCTCGGCGCGGAGCAGGATGCGGAACGGATCGAAGCAGGCATGGACAAGCCGCATCATCGGGCCCTCCGCTTTTCCCGCAACCACGACTTCGCGCGGCGGCGCCATATCGAACTCGCACGCGGCCAGCATCTGCGGCATGCCGTGAGGCGTGGAGGAAAGCCGCCGTTCAAAGGCGGCGATGAGCCGGCGGGCCGAAGTATCGAAATCCGCGCGGCCCGTGATGCGGAAGAGCCGCAGCAGATTCATCAGCGCGATGGAATTCCCGGAAGGTTCGGCGCCGTCGTAATCCTCTTTGATCTTCATCAGCCGCGACGTATCTTCGTGCGCGGAGGCGAAGAATCCGCCGGTCTCGTCTTCGAAGAGCTGCCTCTGCTTTTCCGTGAGCGCGATGGCCTCGGCAAGCCAGCGGAACTCGAACGAGCTTTCGTAGAGATCCAGCAGCCCCTGTGCGAGGAACGCGTAATCATCCAGCATTCCGGCGATGGCCGCGTCGCCATCGCGGTACCGGCGCAGCAGAGTTCCATCGGCACGCCGCAGTGCCGAAAGAATGAACTCCGTGGCGCGCTTTGCGGCCGCCGTGTATTTCGGCTCGTCGAGCACCGCGCCGCCTTTGGCAAAGGCCGAAATCATCAGCCCGTTCCAGGAAGTGAGAATCTTGTCATCCAGATGCGGGCGCGGCCGTTTTGCGCGCGCTTCGAAAAGAATCCGCTTCGCTTCGTCGAGGCCCGGATCCGGCGCTTTCGCCTGAAAGAGAATATTGCGCCCGGTGAATTCATGGTGCGGATCGTTCGCCACATTTCCGTCCCGCTCCATCCCGTAATGCGCCGCGAACTTCGCCGCCGGTTCCGCGCCGAGCAGGCTCTCCACCTCGGCCCACGACCAGATGTAGAACGCGCCCTCGCTCTTCTCTGCCGGTCTCGCCGGATCGCTCGCGCTGTCCGCGTCTTCGGCAGAAAAGAACGCTCCGCCGGGCGCCGTCATATCGCGCAGAACGTAGTCGAGAATCCCGCGCGCCGCCCCGGCCAGCACCGGCTCGCGCGTGATCTGAAACGCTTCGAGATACGAAACCGCGAGCTGCGCCTGATCGTACAGCATCTTTTCAAAGTGCGGCACAAACCAGTACTCATCGACGGAGTAGCGATGAAACCCTCCTCCAAGCTGGTCATGCATGCCGCCCCTCTCCATCGCCAGAAGCGTCGCGACGACCATATCGAGCGCTTCCTCATTCCCCGTCCGCTTCCAGTAGCGCAGCAGAAAATTGTGCACCGATGGCCGCGGAAACTTCGGCGCCGAGCCGAAACCGCCGAGCTTCGCGTCGAAGATGCGCCGGAACAACTGGAACGCGCTGTCGAACACCGCCGGCTTCAGCCGCACTTCGCCGGGCGAGGATGCTTCCGCCTGCATCCGCATCTGCTCCATCAGTTCCGCGCTGGTGCGCACGATCTTCTCGCGATCGTTCTTCCACGCTTCCGCGATGCGCTCGAGAATCAGCGGGAATCCCGCCCGCCCATAACGGTTCTCCGGCGGGAAATAAGTGCCGCCGACGAACGGCCGCAGATCCGGCGTCAGCCACACCGACATCGGCCAGCCTCCGCCCCCGGTCGTCGCCTGCACGTAGTTCATGTAGATGCGGTCGATGTCCGGCCGCTCTTCGCGATCCACCTTCACGGAAACGAACCACCGGTTCAGCAGCGCGGCCGTCTGATCGTTCTCGAAAGACTCGTGCTCCATGACGTGGCACCAGTGGCACGTCGAGTAGCCAATGGACAGAAAGAGCGGCTTGTCTTCCCGGCGCGCTTTCTCGAACGCTTCTTCACCCCACGGGTACCAGTCGACGGGGTTGTGCGCGTGCTGCTGCAGGTAGGGGCTTTTCTCGTGGATGAGGCGGTTCATGTAGTGGCGGCCGCGGCCATGGCGGTGCAGCGGACAATGAGCGCGGTCATGTCGTCGGCCTGCGGCTGCGTGCCGGCGAACGCTTTGGCTTTCGAGAAGAGAAGATCGAGCAGTTTCTGCGGATCTTCCCGGCGGCTTTCGCGCAGCGCCTCGACCAGCCGGTGATCGCCGAACTCTTCCCCTTCCGGATTGGCCGCTTCACTCACGCCGTCGCTGAAAAGCAGAAGCGTATCGCCGGGATGGAGAACCGTGGTCTCTTCCTGATAAGCCGCCTTGCCGAACAATCCAAGCGGCAATCCGCCCTTCTCGAGACGATGCACCGTTCCATCCTGCCGCGCCACGATCGGCGGATTGTGACCGCCATTGGAAGAGACGAAGCGCCCGTCCGGCCACAGCATGCCGTAGAAGCTGGTGGCGTATTTCGATTTCACCGACCGCTGGCTCAATACCTGATTCACGCGCCGCAGCGTTTCGGCCGGACTGTTCGAGCTTTCCGAGAGCGCCCGGAACATGCCCTGGATCATCGCGGTCATGAGCGCCGCCGACGGGCCTTTGCCGGACACATCGCACAGCACAAAGCCCGCGCCTCCATCGGGCAGATCGAAGCAATCGAAGAAATCGCCTCCGATGGCGAGACAGGAAACCATGGCACCCACCGATTCGTAATTCGCTCCCAGCCGCCGCCGCGGAGGCAGCAGGGCCTGCTGCATGTCGGCCGCAATGCGCAGCTCCTGCTCGATCTGCACTTTCTCGAGGGCTTCGCGATAGAGCCGCGTGTTTTCGATCGCGACCGCGGCCTCGCGCGCCAGCGTCTCGAGGGCTGCGATCGTGACTCGCGAGTGCAGCGAAGCCTTGTCCTTGCTGTCGAGATAAAGCACGCCGATGCGCCGCTCTTCGTTTCCGATCGCCGACACGTCCTTGCGGCGCTCGCGGAAATGCACCAGACTCAGCGGCACGCAGAGCACGTTGCGGATACCCATCGCGATCGTCGCGCCGTGCGCTTCCGCCCAGTCGCTGTCCAGCATGTCCATCACGATCTGGGCGCGGCCGCTGAGAAATACCTGATTTGGAATCTTGCGGCTGGTGCGGAAAACCGTGCCGTCGAGCGATGCGCGCCCCCGCGCGCGCCCGAGTTTGAACTCCAGGTCTCCCTCGGCATTGGCGAGCATGATGAAGCCGCGTTCGGCGGCGCTCACGTCGATCGACGAATCGAGTACGAGCGCGAGCACGTCATCGAGCACCCGGCTCGAACCCACCGCGCGCAGCCCTTCGAGCAGCGAGGAAATCTGCCGCAGGTCCCCGACCGCGAGATCCGTCGAGCGCTCCACCGAACTGCTCGCAAGGAAGAACATCATCTCCGGATCGGCCGTGCCGAAGCGCACGCGGTCGAGATGCGCCATCACATGCTCCTTGACGCGTTCTCCGTTCACGTACGTGCCGAAGCGCGAATCGCGGTCGCGCAGAACATAGTGCCCGTCGACGTAAACCAGCTCCGCGTGTTCGCGCGAAACCTCGTTTCCGGTCAGGTGGAGATCCTGTCCCCCACGCCGGCCGATGGTGAAGACATCCTTCTCGATCCGGATAATCCGTCTCCCCTGATCGTCGTTGAACTCGAGGCGTGCTTCCGGCTTTTTCACTGCCATGCGGGAGACTCCAGCGCACCTTGCATTGTAAGATAACGTGATCGAGAGTTAACAGGAGACTACAATGAGCGCGAAACTGACCAGCCGGCACGTTGATGGCGTCACCATTCTGGATGTCTCGGGCCGGATCACGCTCGGCGAAGGATCGGCCGCCCTGCGCGATGCCCTGCATGCCGCCGTCGACGCCGGGGAGAAGAAGATTCTGCTGAACCTGGCCGATGTGAATTATATCGACAGTTCCGGCATCGGCGAACTGGTGGCCGGGTTCACCACCGTCTCGAACCACGGCGGCGAACTCAAGCTGCTGAAGCTGACCAAACGCGTGCAGGATCTGCTGCAGATCACCAAGCTCTACACCGTCTTCGACGTCCACGAAGACGAGGGGCACGCCCTCCACAGTTTTGCGTAACTGTAACAGAAAGTGAGTTTCTGGCGGGTTAAAATCGCCTCCAGAAACCATGGCCTGCGCTCCCGAAGTTCTCACTCAGATCCCTCTTTTCAGCCTGCTCGACCAGGAGGAACTGACCGTCCTCGGCTCGCAGGCGGAGCTGAAAACGTTTGCCGTCCGCCAGCGCATCTACAAGCGCGGCGATACCGATGGACGCGCCTACTTCCTGGTTTCCGGCACCGTTCGCGTGACGACCGTGGACGAAGACCATCAGGAGGTGGTCGTCGAAGAACCGAGCGACGGCCACTTTTTCGGTTTCGCGTCGATGATCGAGGGCTCGGCTCACCAGACCGACGCCGTGGCGATGACGGAATGCATCTGCGTGGAGATCGACCGCCACGATATCGAGACCCTGCTCCAGCGCAAACCGCACGCCGGCATGGACATCATGACCATCCTCGGCCGGCAGCTCCATGCCGCGCAGGAACTGGTGCGCGGACGATCGGCGCGCAACCCGAACGAGATCATCGAGGATGAAACGACCTTCGGCCAGCGCGTCGCCGACGAGGTAGCCCGCTTCGGCGGTTCGTGGGCCTTCATCATCACCTTCATCGTTGCCCTGGTCGTTTATTCCGGCATCAGCATCGGAATGGGTAAGTACTCCTGGGATCCGTATCCGTTCATCCTGCTGAATCTCTTCCTCTCCATGCTGGCCGCGATTCAGGCGCCGGTCATCATGATGAGCCAGAACCGGCAGGACGAAAAGGACCGGTTGCGCGGCGAGCTGGACTACGAGGTCAACCGGCGCTCGGAAACCCAGATCCGCGGCCTCGCCGAGAGGCTGACGATGATCAGCGACCGCCTCACCGACATGGAAGATCTGATGCGCGAGCAAAAACGCTAAAGTTTTCCTCCGTGCCGCCGATAAAAGGGTATATGCAGTGCCCAAGATGCGGATCCAAGTTCCTGATGATCAAGATGGATGACGGCTTCGAGCGCCTCATGATCCTGCTCACCGGACTGCGGCAATACCGCTGCCAGGATTGTGACCAGCCGTTCCGTGGGCCGGACCGCCGCAAGGCATCGCGTCCCGCGGCGAAACAGGCCGTGCCTCATCGCCAGGCAGCCTGAAACCACCGAACCGACCGAACCGGGTTACCCCGCCGCGCGCGGAAGGCATATAACAGCTCGTGATCATGGAAGCCTGTCTGAACAGCAGGCTCGTTACACAGGCTGGCCTGCGGGCTTGATCACGCCGGCCGATTCGAGCCGTTCGATCTCCGCTTCCGAAAGACCAAGCAGATCCCGCAGCACGGCCGCGGAATCGGCGCCGAGCGGCGGTGCGCCGTGTGTGATCGCGCCGGGCGTGTCGGAAAGCTTGACCGGCGGACCAGTCACTCTGACTTTGCCCGCCGTCGCGTGCGGGACTTCGGGCATCATCTCGCGCGCTTCGGTCTGCGCGTCTTCGGCGACTTCCTTCAGATTGCGCACGAGCGTGCATGGCGTGCCTTCGCGCGTGAGCACTTCCATCCAGTGCGCGGCGGGTTTTGCGCGGAAGATTTCCTCGAGCATCGGTTCGAGTTCGTTGCGGTTGACGACGCGCAACGGGTTCGAGTTGAAGCGCGGGTGATTGGTGAGATCGGGGCGCTCGATGGCTCTGCAGAAACCTTCCCAGAGTTTGTCGCTCGCGACCGCGATGGAGATTTCGCGGTCGGCACAGACAAAGTTGCGATAGGGCACGATGGCCTTGAAGCGCGTGCCCATCGGTTTGGGCAGAATGCCGTCGCCCATGAAATAGGCGAAGCTCGGGGCCATGGTGGAGATGAGCGCGTCCTGCATGGCGACATCGACGAACTGGCCTTTGCCGGTGCGATGCCTCGCTTCGAGCGCCAGGAGTGAACCGATCAGCGCGTACATGCCGGCGGTGATATCGGCCACCGAATGGCCGGTGCGGACGGTTTCGCCCGAGAGCGTTCCCTGCATGCTCATCAGGCCGGAGGAGGCCTGGATGATGAGGTCCATGGCCGGCTCCATGCGGCGCGGGCCGGTCTGGCCGTAGCCGGAGACCGAGACATAGATGAGGCGCGGATTGGCGGCCGAGAGCGATGCGTAATCGAGGCCCAGACGATTCAGGGTGCCGGGGCGGAAGTTCTCGATGAGGATGTCCGCCTTCGCGGCGAGGTCCTTCGAGATCTGCAGGCCTTCGGGCGTTTTGAGATCGATGGCGAGGCTCTCTTTGCCGCTGTTGAGACCGAGAAAGTAGGACGCCATGCCGCCCTGAAACGGCGGTCCCCAGGTGCGGCCGATATCGCCCTGATCGGGGCTCTCGACTTTGATGACGCGCGCGCCGTAAGCGGCCATGATCATGGTGCAGTATGGCCCGGCGAGCGCGTGCGAGAAATCGAGAACCGTGATGCCTTCGAGTGGTGGCGCGTTCATCAGTTGGTGATGCCGGCTTTGGCGCGCTGCGCGGCGAGCGTGCGCCAGAAGATGGCGTCGTTGATATCGATCTCGATGCGATAGCCCTCGGGATCGATGAAGGGATTCGGTCCGCCGGCCGAGAGTTTCGCGAGCTTCTCCTTCATGCCGAACATGGCCGGGTGGGAGCCGAGCGGGACATCGCAGGGAAGGGAGCGGAGGGTCTGGAAGGTGTGGATGAAATCGTCCGCGATGTTGGGATAGTCCTTGTTGTTGACGAGCTGAACGCCGGGATTGACGCCGGCGCTGCCGATGATGACGACATCGTAGGTTTTGCCGCCTTCTTCCGCTTTGAGCGTCCACGTCGTGCAGCCTTTGGTGTGGCCGGGGGTGAGATGCGCGGTCAGCGTGGTGCCGCCGAGAGTGACGGTGTCGCCGTCATGAATGATGCGGTCGATCGGATGGGGCTTGCCGCCGGGCTTCATGGCCTGCAGGGCGGGGACATCCTCGGCCATGGCGTAGACCTGCGCGCCCGAGAGTTCCTTCACCATGGCGTCGCCTTCCATGTGATCGCCGTGGGCGTGGCTGCCGAGAAGGATTTTGATGTCGGTGAATTTGAAGCCGAGCTTTTCGACGTTGGCTTTGATGACGGGAACGGTGGCTTCGAAGTCGCTGTTGATCAGGATCAGGCCCTGCGGGGTGCTGATCAGAAACGTGGCGAGGATGGGGCTGCCGACATAGTAGATGTTGCCGATGACCTTGTACGGCGCAAACGGGCTGTTCATCTGATCGCGCGGGCTGAGGTTGCGCGAGAAGACTTCTTCGGGGGTGGTGGGAACCTGCGCGGCGGCGGCAGAGGCCAGGAGAGACGCGCAGAGAAGAGAAGCGGCGAGGAGTTTCCGGTAGTTCATGGCTTTCCTTTCGCATCCAGAAATATATACGTAACGGTGGCGACACCGACCAGGTTGCTGTCGCTGTCGGTCAGATCGACGCTGCCGATCGACAGCGTGGAGCCGACGCGCAGCAGACGGGCCCTGGCGTAGAGCGTGCCTTCCGCGACGGGGCGGAAGTAGTTGATCTTCATATCGACGGTGCTGATGGGGCGCTCGCGCTTCATCTGATGAAGGATCGCGACGCCCACGGCGACATCGGCGATGCTGGCGGCCACGCCGCCATGCAGAACGCCCTTGCTGTTGAGCAGTTCGGGCTTCACCGGGCATTCGAGCGTAATGCCGTCTTCGTGCTCGCTGCTGAAGCGGATGCCGAGCAGCTTGTTGAACGGAATTTCGGCAACGAAATCGCGGTCCATCACGAGAGTTTCTTGTCGAGCGCGGCGAAGGTGCCGCCTTCGGCAACGAGCTTTTTCAGGAGCGGC
>DASPQQ010000203.1:0-9934 GCA_035624885.1 Bryobacteraceae bacterium
TACGCTTCTTTCGGCGGTGATCACGGGCAAGCCGGCGTATCACGAGGCTTTCGGGAAACCCTACTGGGAGGATCTGGAGGCCAATCCGAAAATCGCGCGCGAGTTCGATTTGCTGATGGGACCCGGGCATGGCCAGCGGAATCCGGACGTCTTGTTCGATGCGGCAGACTGGGGTTCGATACGAACCGTGGTCGATGTGGGCGGCGGCACGGGGTCGCTGCTGGTGGAAGTGCTGCGGGCGCACCCGCATCTGCGAGGGTTTCTGGTGGATTTGCCGCGGACCGTCGAGCGCGCCATCCAGCACGAGCGCATGACCCCGGTGGGTCAGAGCTTTTTCGATCCGCTTCCGGCCGGCAAAGATCTCTACATGATGGACAGGGTCCTCAACGACTGGCCGGATGCCGAGGCTCTCGGGATCCTCACGCGCATTGCGGAGGCCTTGCCGCCGGCGGGCAGACTCATGGTTCTGGCCGGCGTTTCCGGGCGCGCGAAGGCTTCGCCGGAACTGCTGATGATGGTGCTGGTCGGCGGGAAGGACAGGACTCTCGAGGAGTTTCGCGCTCTGGCGGAGCGCGCGGGTTTGCGCGTTTCGAACGCGGGAGTGCTGCGCTCCGGCAGGTTCGCGGTGGAGTGCCGCACACGATAAGATTGCTCACATGATGCGCGCCGCTGTATTGTTGGTCTCGATGGCCCTCACTGTCTCCGCCGCAAGCAAGGATTTCGAATCGAAAGTCGAACACCATTACGCCGACTCGGCCGGCGTCAAGATCCATTACGCCGCGATCGGCCAGGGACCGCTGGTGATCATGATTCACGGCTGGCCGGACTTCTGGTACACGTGGCGCGATCAGATGGAGGCGCTCGCGCCGCATTATCGCGTGGTGGCGATGGATCTGCGCGGCTTCAACCTGAGCGACAAGCCGCAGGGCGTGGAGAATTACGCCATGCCGAAGCTGATCGGCGACGTGGCTGCGGTGATCAAAGACGCGGGAGCCGACAAAGCCATCGTCATCGGGCACGACTGGGGCGGCGCAATTTCGTGGAGCGTCGCGATGTACATGCCGCAGATGGTGGAGAAGCTGATCATCCTCAATCTGCCGCATCCGCGCGGGCTCAACCGCGAACTCGTCCATAATCCCGAGCAGCAGAAGAACAGCGAGTACGCGCGCAACAACCAGAAACCGGACGCAGCCAGCCATCTGACGCCGGAAGCTCTGGCGTTCTGGGTGAAAGATCCGGAAGCGAAGCAGAAGTACATCGAAGCCTTCAAGAAGTCTGACTTCGAGGCGATGATGAACTATTACAAAGCCAACTATCCGCGGGAACCGTATACGGAAGACACGTCGCCGGTGATCAAGGTGAAAGTGCCGGTGCTGCAGATTCACGGGCTGGCCGATACGGCGCTGCTTCCCGGCGCGCTCAACAACACCTGGGATTACCTTGAAAAGGACTGGACGCTCGTGACCGTGCCCGGGGCGGGCCATTTCGTGCAGCAGGACGCTTCGGATCTGGTGACGCGCTCGATCGTTGCCTGGCTCAATCGATAGCAGATAAAATCGTAGTTTCGGGCCACAAATGACCGCAAGTACAGGTGGAACGGCGCCGGCGGCTGGTTATCGGCGGGCAGACGTTCTCCGTATGGTGGACGTCACGGAGAAGCAGTTGCGGGCCTGGGAACGGCAGGGGCTGGTCCCGGCCGCCGACACTTTTGGTTTTTCCGGGCTGCTCGCGCTCAAGACCCTCAAGCGGCTCCGCGAAAGCAACATCAAACCCGCGCAGATCCGCCAGGCCATGGAGGCTCTCAAGGAGCGCCTCGAAAACGTGGACTTTCCGTTGACGCAGCTTCGCATCACGGCGGAGGGGCGAAGGATCGCGGTGCATGTGGCGGGCAACCGGATGGATCCGCTGAGCGGGCAGCTTCTGCTTGATTTCGATGCGAAGGAAATCGAAAAGCTGCGCACGCTGCCGCCCAAAGAAGAGCGCGCGGCGAAGGAGAGCGATCGCGACCGCGAGGCGCGCGAGCGCGAAGCGGAGGATTATTTCCAGCGCGGCCTGACGCTCGAAGAAACCGGGGCTCCGCTCGACGACGCGGTCGCGGCCTATCAGAAAGCCATCGAACTGAATCCGAACGCTTCGGGCGCGCTGGTCAATCTCGGCACCATTGCCTTCCGCCGGCACCGGCTGAAAGAAGCGGCGCTGCTTTACAACCGCGCTCTCGAGGCGGATCCCACTTATCCGCTGGCGCATTTCAATCTCGGCAACCTGTATGAAGAGCAGGCCGATTTCGGGAGCGCGCGCAGGCATTACCTCGAAGCGCTGCGGCTCAATCCGCGCTACGCCGATGCGCAGTTCAATCTGGCGCTGCTGTGCGAGCGCACGGGCGACCTGCTCCAGGCCATCGGCTACTGGCAGAGCTATCTCAGGCTCGATGCCACGAGTTCGTGGGCGAGCACGGCGCGCAAACAGCTCGACCGGCTCAAACGAACGGTGCGCTCGAAATAGCTACTTCAACTGCGATTTGATCACCGGCGCGACGGAGGCGAGATCGAAGGCGCCGTTGTAACGGCGGCCGTTGAAATAGAAGGTCGGTGTTCCGCCCACGCCCGCGGCTTCGCCTTCCTGCTCTTCGGCGTGCACGCGGTCCTTGTACTTGTGGCTGTCGAGTTCGCGCGTGAAGCGGTTGAGATCGAGCCCGATCTGCTTTGCGTAACGCATCACGGTGGCGCGGGAAAGATCGGGGAAACCGCCGTAGAGGCGATCGTGCATTTCCCAGAACTTGCCCTGCGCCTGCGCAGCGAGCGCGGCTTCGGCGCCGAATTCGGCATCCTCGTGCGAATCGAGCGGGAACTGCTTGAAGACCAGCTTCACGTCCTTGGGAAACGCGGCAAGGATCTTGTTGGCCTCCGCCACGGCCTTCTGGCAGTAGGGGCACTGGAAATCGGAGAACTCCACCATCACCATGCGGGCGTTTTCGGGTCCTTTGTAAGGATCGCCCGCGATGGAAATCTTCACGGGGTCGTCAAGAACCGGCGGGGGCTCTTCGGCGATCTTCTTCAGTTCGGCGCGGATGTCGTTCGGGTTCCTGCCGGCCGCGAAATCCTTGACCGCGATGTTGGAAAGCTTGCGGCTCACCGCGCAGGCGGGATCTCCCATGCGGCACTCGGCAAGCTTCATATTGCAGCCGCAGGCGCACTTTTCCTCGCGCAGGAAATTCAGCGCGGCCTGTTTCTTTGCGCCGGTGAGACCCTGCCAGTCGATACCGGGGAGGTCGGTTGCCGTCTGCCAGTTGCCCTGGGCGAGACACAGGGCGGCCAGGAGGAGCATGGGGGCCAGCTTGCGAATCTGCACAAAAGCATTATCGCGCAATATTTTGCAGCCGGGCGGGGCATACAACCCGGGGCGAAGGGGAGAGTGCAGTACTATCCCGTACCGCGCTACGCTGGACCCTGTAGGACTACCTGATGCGGCCCCGTACCCGGATCAAAGTCAGCTTCATTGTGGCGCTCGTGCTGCTCGGCGGCGTGGCGCTGGTGACGGCGCGTCTGGTGGCCCGCGCCCTCGAAGACGCGTTGTGGGTGGAGAAGGGCTACGTCCTGATCGGCGAGCTGCAGAACGCGGAACTCGCGCTCGACCGGATCGACCATGAGATTGAAAGCCTCGCTTCGAGCTCCGGCGGGGCCCCGCGCAAGGGCGTCGAAGCGGCAATCGCCAGCGCGCGGCAGCGGCTCGATGCGGTGCGCGAGCGGGCGGCGGGCGATCCGGGGCGAGAGGCCCGCGTCGATGCGTTTATCCGCGCGCTGACGCCCGCCATCAACAGACTCGGCGGCCTGGCGGCGGCGGGCGAGGGCAGGGAAATGGCGGCGGCCGCGGCCGATCTCACCGGCTTCTCGCGGCCGGCATTCAATCGGCTGATCGCGTCGGAAAGCGCTGCGCTCGCGGCGCGCATCGAGCGGCGGCAGCAGAGCATGAGCGATTCGCGGACTCTGATGCGCGTCCTGTTTTTCGGCGCCGTCAGCCTGCTGGGTCTCGGCCTGCTCTTCGGCCTGCGCGAGCTTTCGCGGCGCGAGCAGGCTGAAGAGCGGCTGAAGGAACTGGTGGAGCGCGTCAACTCGGTTCTCGAAAGCACGACGGACTGCGTGCTCGGCGCGGGCGCGGATTTCCGGCTGCGCTACATCAACCGCCGCGCCAGGGATCTGCTCGGCAGCTCCGCGGAAACGGGCACGCCGCTCGCCGGGCTGTTCCCGGACGAGGTTTTTCTCGAGAACTTCCGCCTGACGTTCGACACCCGTACGCCGGCGAAATTCGAAGCCCGGCATTCGGCTCTGGGCACCTGGCTGGAAGTTTCCACGTATCCCGCGCCTGACGGCCTGGCGATTTATTTCCGCGACGTTTCCGGACAGAAGCGGCTTGAAGCCGAGAGCCAGCGCATGCAGCGGCTCGTCGAAGATTCGCAGCGTCTGGCCAGCATCGGGAGCTGGGAGATTGCCGCGGGCGGACAGATCACGTGGTCGAAGGCGATGTACATGATCTTCGAGCGCGATCTGGCGCTGGGGCCGCCGACGATCCGCGAATTCCTGCACGAGATGATCGCACCGGCGGACCGCAACCGCATGCGCAAGGCCTACATGAAGGCGGAGCGATCGGGTGGGCGCGGCGTGTTCGAGTATCAGCTCGACCTTCCCGGCGGGCGCGTGAAGTACCTGCTGATGGTGGCCGAGCCGGTCGAATCCGGTTCCGGGATGCGCGGCTTCGTGCAGGACGTGACGCAGGCGAAACTGCACCAGCTCGAACTGGCCGCCGCGCGCGATGCCGCTGAAGCCGGCGCGCGCGCCAAGAGCGATTTCCTTGCCACCATGAGCCACGAAATCCGCACGCCGATGAATGGCGTGATCGGGATGACGGGACTGCTGATGGACACGCGCCTTTCGCCGGAACAGCGCGAATATGTGTCGACGATCCGCAATTCCGGCGAGGCGCTGCTCGCCATCATCAACGACATTCTCGATTTCTCGCGCATCGAAGCGGGGCGGCTCGATCTGGAAGATCTGGATTTCGACATCTACAACACGATCGAGGAGTGCGCCGAGATCATCGCGCCCGAGGCGCACCGCAAGGGGCTCGAGCTGATTCTTCCCGCGCCGCTCTCCGGCAAAGGCCGTGTGCGCGGCGATCAGGGCCGATTGCGCCAGGTGCTGCTCAATCTGCTCTCGAACGCGGTGAAGTTCACCCAGGAAGGCGAAGTGGCCATCACGGTGGATTTCGAAGGGAACGGCAGGATCGCACGCTTCGCGGTGCGCGACACCGGCATGGGCATTCCGCAGGCCGCGCAGAGCCGGCTGTTCCAGGCCTTCAGCCAGGCGGATTCCTCCACCACGCGCCGTTTCGGCGGCACTGGCCTCGGTCTGGCGATTTCGCGGCGGCTCGTGGAAATGATGGGCGGCACGATCGGGATCGAGAGCGAGGAAGGCAGAGGCTCGACCTTCTGGTTTACCGCGCAGTTCCGCGAGCCTTCCGATGCGCCCGTGGTTGCCGAAAGCGCGGATACCCCGGCCACGAGCCTCGCCGGCCGCATGCTGCTCGTGGTCGACGACAACGCGACCAACCGGCGCGTGCTGCAACTGCAGCTCGAGCGGCGCGGCTCGATCGTGCGCGAAGCGGCCTCGGGCGAAGAAGCTCTGAACCTGCTCTCGCAGGCTGCCGGCAGCGTCCGCTTCGACGCCATTCTCACCGACCTCTGCATGCCCGGCATGGACGGCGTTGCTTTCGCCACTGCGGTGCGGGAAGGACTGCGCGGCACGGGCGCGTTCCGCGAGCTGCCCATTCTGCTGCTCGCTTCTCACGCCGAACGCGAGGTCACGCGCAAGGCTCCGGTCGATGACGTAATCATCAAGCCGGTGCGGGAGGTGCAGCTGGTGCGCGCGCTGCAGCGGGTGCTCGCGCCTCGTCCGGCCGCGGTGGAAGCCGGCGGGGCCGCGGATGCGCCTGCGCCCGCCGAAAAGCCCGCGCGCGGACGCATTCTGCTCGCCGAAGACAATCTCGTGAATCAGAAGGTCGCGCTGCTGATGCTGAAGAAGCTCGGCTACGCGGTCGACGTCGCCGGCAACGGCCGCGAGGCGGTGGAAGCCTCGTCGCGCGCTCCCTACGCCGCGATCCTCATGGATTGCCAGATGCCTGAGATGGACGGCTTCGAAGCCACGCGCAACATCCGCGAACGCGACGGCGGCAGCGCGATTCCGATCATCGCGCTCACCGCCAATGCGCTGCCAGGCGAGAAGGAACGCTGTCTCGCGGCCGGGATGAACGACTATCTCGCCAAGCCCATCAACCGCGAGCTTCTCGCCGAGAAGCTCGCGGCCTGGACTACGTAGCTCACCTCAGAAATACAGCTTCATGGCCAGCTGGATCTCGCGCGAGGTCCGCTGGAAGAACGCCGGATTGCCGGCGTAGTTCAGCGCGGAAGCGCCGGGCACGCCGATCGTCGCCGCGCCGGCCACGGCACCCGATTCGTTCGGGTTGTCGAACTGCGGCCGGTTGAAGAGATTGAATACCTCGGTGCGGAATTCGAGCCGCGTGCCTTCCCGCCACGGCAGCGGAATGTTCTTGAAGAGCGAGAGATCGATCTGGTTCGTGCCCGGTCCGGTAATGATGTTCCGGCCGGAATTGCCGTAGGTATAGGCGGGCGGCGCGGTGAACGCCGCCGCGTTGAACCACTCGCTCGGGCCCTGATTGGCGACTTGCCAGTTGCCGATGACGTTGGCCCGCTGCGTTCCTCCGCCTGATCCTTCGGTATTGGTGCCGCTGTCGACGGAGAACGGCGATCCGCTCTGGAAGGTATCGATGCTGTTCAGCTTCCAGCCGCCAAAGATCGCGTTCATGGGCCCGTTCCAGTTCTTGCCGAAGGCCCGGTCTCTGCCGAAAGGCAGTTCGTAGCTCCAGCTCAGAACCAGACTTTGCCGGATATCGAAATCGGAAGGTCCGCGGTCGCAGATCTCGCACAGCGGATTCTGCACGCCGCCGCCTGCCGTAGTGCTGATGATGTCCATCGAGTGGCCCCATGCGTAGGACGCAAGGAAAGCCAGACCATGCGAGAAACGGCGCTCGCCGGTCACCTGCAGAGCGTTGTAAGACGAGCTCATGCCGTGCGAGACATCGGTAATGCTTCCATACTCCGGGAACAGCCGCCGCGGACCGGCCGCGCCGGGACCGGGAACCGGCTGATTGATGTTCGGGTAGATGGTCAGATGCTCGCCGTTGGTTCCGACGTAGGCGACGGTCAGAACAGTATCGGCGCTGAGCTGCCGCTGCACCGAGAAGTTGCGCTGCATGATCAGCATGTCGGGGTCATGCCTCGGCCAGAACGTGATGCTCTGTCCGGCCGGCGAGAACTGGCCGATCGTCTGATAGGGCAGGAAGCCCTGGGAGAGTGGTGTGATGCCGGTCGTCAGGTTGGTTGCCGTAACGTTGTTGGCGATCAGCAGCGTGGCGGAGAAGGGCGGATTGTCGGTGCCGAGCGAGTTGATGCTTTCGCTGGTGAAGTCGTAGAAGAAGCCGAAGCCGGTGCGAACCACGGTCTTCGGATCCGCCTGCCAGGAAAGACCGAAGCGCGGCTCGAAATCGAGCCAGTTGGCGTTGTAGATGGAACTGCCGGGTTCCTGCGGTGTACCTACGTTATAGATCTGGCCGTCGGTCAGGTTGAGGTTCGACATGCGGTTATGCACTTCCGTCCATGGCGTGGCCACTTCCCAGCGAAGTCCCATGTTCAGCGTCAGGGTGTTGGTGACGCGGTAATCGTCCTGCACATAGGCTCCGTGCTCCCAGCGGCGCTGGCCGTTGAGCTGCTGGATGGAGAGACTGCCGGAGGCGTCGAGTCCGAGCAGCGCATCGGCAAGACCGCTTCCGGTGCCGGCCGCCGCCGCGGGGTTCTGGGTGAACTGCCCGGTGAAGCTGAACGAACCGGAAGGCGAATCCTGGAAGGTATTCATGCCGCGGCGGAAGAGATCGTAGCCCCACTTGATGTTGTGCTTGTCGTGGATCCAGTTGAAGTGCCCGCCATACTGAAAGTTGTTGGTCACTTTCAGGAACGGGATGGCTCCGCTGCCGCCCACCTGCGAGGCGCCGGTGATGGCGAACGCCGCCACGCCAAGCGAGTCATATCCGTACCCGTCTATTCCCGGAATGCCGATCTGATCCATGAAATGGGTGCCGATGTTGAACGGGAAGCCGATGTTATCGAGACGGGAGTAGCCGGCGCGGAAATCGGCGAGGAGCGCGGGTGAAAAGACGTGGGTGTATCCGACCACGGCCTGGTCGCCGTCGCTCGAGTAGTTGCCGGGGAAGATGGGCCCGCCGGGATACTGCGGGAAGTAGCCCGGATTGACGATGTTGCCGGAAGTCGAGTTGGTGTAGCGCAGGAAAAGCGTATCGCTGGCGGAGAAATGATGGTCGATTCGCATGTCGCCCGCTATCGGGGCCAGCGTGCGCGGCGGGTTGTAAGAGAAGTTATTCGCGAGACCCGGCAGGTTCGGCGCGGGGTAGAGGTTCATGATCGCCTGGCCGATGGGGCTGATGAGCGACTGCGGAATGATATTGCCGGGGAATGGCATGCGCGTGGTGACGCCGTTCACGGTGGTGGTCGTGTAGGGGTTATAGATCACGTTCGAGAGCTGGCTCAGGTTGCCCGAGACCTCAAGCGGCGTGGGCACTGTCTGCAGGAACGATTGCCCCTGAATCGTGTAGGACTTCTGGATATCGACGAAGAAAAAGGTCTTGTCGCGGACGATGGGCCCGCTGAAACTGCCTCCGAACTGGTTCTGGTGAAACGCGGGAATCTGCGCCGGATCGAAATAATTGCGCGCATCGAGATCCGAGTTGCGGAAGAACTCGAACGCGGTGCCGTGAAACTCGTTGCCGCCGGATTTGGTCACGAGATTGACGGCCGCGCCGCCGGTGCGGCCCGTAGTCGCATCGCGGCCACTTGTCTCCATCTTGAATTCCTGAATGGCATCCTGGTTCGGCAGCAGGATCATCACGCCGTACTCGTTGTCGATCGACTGGACGCCGTCGAAGTAAGTGGTGCTGTCGCCGTTGCGGATGCCGTTGACGGAAACGCCCTGCAGGCCGAGCTGGTTGCTCGCGCCGCGCGACATCGTATATCCGGTGCCGGAGCTGCTGGTGCCGGGCGTGAGATAAGTGAGCACCATGAAGTTGCGGCCGTTGAGCGGAAGGTCGTTCACGGCCTGCGTGGTGCGCACGTTGCCGAGCGCCGCGCTCTGCGTCTCGAGCAGCACGGCGTTCGCCTCCACCGTCACCGATTCGTTGAGCGCGCCCACCTGCAGCGCAAAATCGAGCCGCGCGTGCTGATCGACGTCCAGATTCAGGTTCTGGATCACCTTGCGGAAGCCCTGCTGCTCGACGGTCACGGTGTAAGGGCCCGGCGCGATGGGCGGCGAGCTGTAGTTCCCGTCAGAGCCGGATTGCAGTGTCAGGGTAGCGTTGGTTTGCGTGTTGCGCACCGAGACTGTGACGCCCGGAACGGCCGATCCGGACGGATCGGTGATCGTGCCCACCACCGAGGCGGACTCGCTCTGCGCATAAAGTGTTACGGCCCCCGCCGCGACAAGCAGCAGGCAAAAGACGGATTGTCTCATTTGCTGACCCCTTTTTCGGAAAAATGCCGGAGAGCATGCGAGCCTCAGGCGCGTTTTTAATGGAACAGCGTGAGGATGCTATTGAATCCGCCTGCCGGTGTCAAGCGGACTTGCGGAATTTTGTCGTTAACATGCGATCTGTCCGCTCGAATTAACAAGTGATCTGTCCGCTTTGAAGAAACCGGGAGCGGGGCGTCAGGCTGAGGAGTGGACACAAAGCCGGGGTACACCGCTTCGGAAGTGGAGCGGATGATGAAACTACAGGACGTATTGCTGAAGGCGATGGC
>DASPQQ010000204.1:0-7914 GCA_035624885.1 Bryobacteraceae bacterium
CGTAGCTCACACCGGCAATGGGCAGGAGCAGCACCACGCGTTCGAGGAGTTTCGCGAGGAAGGTCGCGGGCGTGGGAATGATGGTGTAGACCACGGTCGAGATGAGCAGGATCACGAACATGAAGCTCGTGCCGCAACGCGGGTGGAAGGTGGTGAAGCTCTGGGCATTCTGAATGTTCACTTCCCTGCCCGATTCGAAATTGAAGACGACTTTGTGCTCGGCGCCGTGGTATTCGAAGACGCGGCGGATGTCTTTGAGGCGCGAGAGCGCGTAGAGGAAGCCGACGAAAATCGTGAGCCGGATGAGGCCATCGACGGTGTTGTAGAGGATCTGGCCCCTGAAGGCGGAAACGTGGTTCTTGAGCGATTCCGTGAGGTAAAGCGGAACCAGCTTGTACATGAAGATGAAGAACGCGACGGAGATGATCACCTGGAGGGTCATCGCCCAGGCGGGGATTTCGGTGGGCTTTTCGGAACTGCCGTCATCGAGCGCGGCATTGGCGGAGAACTTGAGCGCGCGCATGCCGAGCGAGAGGGAGTGGCCGATGGTGCCGAGTCCGCGCAGCACCGGCCATTTGAGCCATTTGTGTTTATCCGAAAGACGCTGGACGGGGTGGGATTCGGTGACGATTTCGCCCGAGGCTTTGCGCACCGCGACACAGTAGCTGTGGGGCGCGCACATCATGACGCCTTCCATGACCGCCTGGCCGCCGACAAGGGTCTCCTCGCCGCCTTCGAGGATGGGCAGCATCTGGACGTGCGCGAAAAGGCGCAGGAAGGTGCGGAGGGACTTCATGGGTTAACTCCATTATAACGTTGGCGCCCGAGCGGCTGGGAGGCGCTTTTTGGAGTAGAATCGTGCCAGCGTGGCGGATTCGGCAGCTTCGGGACTGATCGACGCGCTGATCGGGCTTTTCAGCGCGATCATAGGTGCGGCGGTCGGGGCCTGGATGACCACGCAGTCGGAGGGGAAGCGGCGGAAGACGGAGATCGCCCTCGATCTGGTCGGGAAGTATTTCGAGCAGTACGACCATCTGGCCAGGGCGCTGTGGCTGCTGCGAAACCCGGAAGCCTTGAAAAAGGATCGCAACACGGTGCTGCGGATGGGAGACTGGTACGACACATTTGCCGCGCTCATCGTGGGCGACATGGCAGACCGCAAACTGCTCGACAGGATCGGGATGCCGGAGCAGATGCGGACGTTCTACGCGCAGGCTGTCAAGGCGGGCCTTGACGACACGCCTGTGCGCGACGCGGTGGGCAGCTGGACGAATCTCAGAAGACTGGCGGTGTTGAATGGCTATCAGCAAGACGCAGATTCTCGGCGAACTGGCGAACCTTCCGACGCACCTCGACACGATGGATGAGGCGCAGTTGGAGAGTGCGTACGAAATAGCGAAACTCCTGGGGCGGCGGCCGGCTTCGCTGAAGTTCATACGGCCAGAGACACAGATTCGGGGTCCGGAACCAGGCGAGGGCAGCGGCGAGCCGGCCTGGTTCGTCGTCAAGGGGTCGGGGATCCCCGTGTTAAAAGGCGAGGGAGGTGAAATTCGCGTCGTCGGGCCTGAGCGCGGAGTAGTCTTCCCCCAGCACTCGAGTGGGCCTTCGAAGGCGACTCTCGTGTGCCCGTATTGCGGGAATACCCTCAAAGTCACGATCGAGAAACAGGCGTAAGAGGCGCGCAAGGAGCCATGCCGGACAGTGGCCCGCAGCGGGGCGCGCGGCTACACCCACGGCTTGTTGGCGAAGATCAGCGGTGACGGGCCGGGCGATGGCACTGTCCCGACGTTGAAGAATCCGGCCAGTTCCAGCCACTCGCGGATTTCTTCGAAGCTGTATGTGTTGCCGGCTTCGGTGTGAACCAGCATGTTGACGCCGAAAATCAGGCCCTGCAGAGGGCCGCGGCGATCGGCGTCGACGAGGAACTCGGCGATGATGATGGTCCCGCCGGGGTTGAGGGCTTCAAAAACCCTGCGCAGGAGTTCGCGGCTGCGCGCCACGCCTTCGCTGTGCAGAATGTGGCCGAGCGTCGCGACATCGTAGCCCGCGCCGAAATCCGCCTGGGCCAGGTCGCCCGAGACGAACCGGAAGCGATCCGCCATGCCGTATCGCGAGACCATCCCGCGCGTGACCTCGAGGACTCTTTCCCAGTCCACGGCGGTCACCGTCACCTGCGGTGAGCGCTGCGCCATGGCGATGCCCCAGACGCCGGAGCCGGCGGCGAGATCGAGGACGCGGGTGGGGGTGGTTTTGTGGGCGAGCGCCAGGGCGTCGGCAGCGGCGATCGCCGAGGGGTAGTTCATCGGGAAGAGATCCGTGACAAAGGAGGCGAAGAATCCGCCTCCGTCAGCTTCCTGATTGACCCGGCTTTGCGGCTGGCCGGTGCGGACCGCTTCGGCGAGGTGCAACCAGTTTGGAATGAGTCTGTTACTGGCTTGCTCGAAGATCCCGCCCATATAGCCGGGTTTGGAGCGGACCAGAAACGCGGCGCTTTCCGCGGTGAGGGAGTAACGGCCGGCGCTGTCGCGGGTGAGACATTCGAGCGCCACGAGCGCGTTCATAATGCCGGCGAGGCCGCGCTGGGAGGCTCCGGTGGCGGCGCTGGTCTCGGCGACCGTCTTCGGACCCGCATCGAGAGTGTCGAAGACGCCATTCTGGAGGGCTGCGCCGATGATGAGGGGTGGGGCGTAACCCCACGCGTACTTCATCAGGTTCTGGGGGCTGACCATACCTTGGATATTGTAGTAGTGTTGTGTAACCCGGGAGGGTTAGCGCGGCGCCCTGCCAGAAGGTAAACTTTTCTAAAGATGTGGATTGTCCGACTTGCGCTGCGGCGCCCTTACACCTTCGTAATCATGGCTTTGCTGATCGTCATCCTGGGTGTGACGGCGATCGTGACCATGCCGGTCGATATCTTTCCCTACATTGACATCCCGGTTTTGAGCATTGTTTTCAACTACAGCGGACTCCCGGCCGATGAGATGGCAAATCGAGTGGTTACGGTATTCGAGCGCGGCATCACGTCCGCGGTGAACGATATCGAACACATCGAATCGCAATCCTACAACGGTGTCAGCGTAGTCAGGGTGTATTTCCAGCCGGGGGCGCGTATTGAAGCGGCGCAGTCGCAGGTGGTGGCCAACGGGCAAAGCACATTGCGCGCGATGCCGCCGGGTATGTTCCCGCCCAACATGATCAAGTACGACGCGTCGAGCGTGCCCATCCTGCAGCTCGGGCTGGGGTCGAAGACCCTGAGCGAGCAGGAGCTCAACGACCTGGGCGGCAACTTCATCCGGACCGGTCTCGCGACCATTCAGGGCACAACCGTCCCCTCGCCCTATGGCGGCAAGGGACGCCAGATCATGGTTGATCTGGATCCGGCGGCGATGTATGCCAAAGGGATTTCGGCAACGGACGTATCGAATGCGCTGAATCTTCAGGCGCTCGTGCTCCCGGCCGGTACGGCAAAGTTCGGCGACCGCGAGTACTTCATCAAGCTCAACAGCAGCCCGCGAACCATCGCCGAGCTGAACATGCTGCCGGTGAAATTTGTCAACGGCGCGCCGGTTTACGTGCGGGACGTGGCGCAGCTTCGCGACGGCGCGAGCGTGCAGACCAGCATGGTGCGGGTGAACGGAACGCGCGGTGCGCTGATGAGCGTGATGCGCAATGGCCGGGCTTCGACGCTTTCCATCGTGAACTCGGTCAAGAAGGCGCTGCCGGGGATTCTGGCCGGCCTGCCTCCGGAGCTCGAAGTGAGCCAGCTTGCCGATCAGTCGGTGTTTGTGCGCGCGGCCGTGCAGGGAGTGCTGCGCGAGGCGGCCATCGCGGCTCTGCTGACCGGCCTGATGATTCTGCTCTTCCTCGGAAGCTGGCGGAGTACGGTAATCGTCTGTATCTCGATTCCGCTGTCGATTCTGGTGTCGCTGATCGTCCTGAATCTGGTGGGCGCGACGATCAACGTGATGACGCTCGGCGGCCTGGCGCTGGCCGTCGGCATCCTGGTGGACGACGCGACGGTGGAAATCGAGAACACGCACCGCAACATGGCGATGCGCAAGCCGCTGGTGCGCGCGGTGCTGGATGGCGCCGAACAGATCGCGGTGCCGGCCTTCGTTTCGACAATCTGTATCTGCATCGTGTTCGTGCCGGTGCTGCTGCTGACGGGCGCGGCGCGATTCCTCTTCACTCCGCTGGCCATGGCGGTGGTGTTCGCGATGCTCGCCTCGTACCTGCTCTCGCGAACGCTGATTCCGAACATGGTGCACTACATGCTCCGTTCGGAAATGAAGCTTTACATTCTCGGCGAGCATGGCGAAGCGGGCGGCGGTTCGGGCCTGTTCTGGACCGTGCACCACGCGTTCAACGCGCAGTTTGAGCGCCTGCGCGCCTTCTATGTTTCGCTGCTCGACTGGGCGCTCGATCACCGCAAGACCGTGCTGGCCTGTTTCTTCACCTTCGCGCTCGGCTCGATCAGCCTGGTGCATTTCATCGGCAGCGACTTCTTCCCGAGCGTCGATTCCGGCCAGCTTCGCCTGCATGCGCGCGCGCCCGCCGGAACGCGCATCGAAGAAACCGAAGTGATTTTCGCGCGCATCGACGAGACCATCCGCCAGGTGATCCCCAACCGCGAGATCGATACCATCATCGACAACATCGGGCTGCCGCAGGGCGGTTTCAACCTCGCCTACGGCGACACCCCGACGATCGGACCGGGCGACGGGGAAATTCTGGTTTCGCTCAAGGCGGATATGGAGCGTTCCGCGACGACGCCGGAATACCAGAAGCGGCTGCGCAAGCGCCTGAACGAACTCTTCCCCGACTGCACGTTCTTCTTCGAACCGGCCAACATCACGAACCAGATTCTGAATTTCGGACTGCCGGCGCCGATCGATGTCCAGGTGGTGGGACGCAACGCGGACGTCAGCTTCCCGCTCGCGCAGAAACTGGCGCGGCGGATCGCGCGGATTCCGGGCGCCGTGGACGTGCACGTTCACCAGGTGATGAATTATCCGGAAATCGATCTCGACGTGGACCGCGCCAAGGCCGGCCAGACCGGACTGACGCAGCGCGACGTGGCCAACAGTCTCATGATTTCGCTGAGCGGCAGCGGCCAGACGGCGCCGAACCAGTGGCTGAACTGGGCCAACGGCGTGCAGTACGGCATCACGGTGCAGACGCCGCAGCGCGAAGTCAACTCCATGCCGGTGCTGCTGAGCACGCCGATCGCGGCGCAGCAGAACACCTTCCCCGGGGCGACCGACGGGCAGCCGGTGGCGAACAGCCCGAACCAGACGTCGTTCGCTTACGCGAATCCGGGCGCGGCGGCGATCCCGACGCAGCAGATTTCCAACCTGCTCTCCGGCGTGCGGCGCGGATTCGGCCCGCAGATCGTGAACCACTACAACGTGCAGCCGGTCTTCGATGTCTACGCCAATGTGGAAGGCACGGATCTCGGCGGCGTGGGCGCGGCGGTGAACAGGATCATGGACGAGGAGTCGAAGCACCTGCCGCGCGGCACGACTCTCGACCTGCACGGACAGATTTCCACCATGCAGAGCTCGTTCTTCCGGCTCGGCATCGGGCTGCTGTTCGCCATCACGCTCGTCTACTTCCTGATGGCGCTGAATTTCCAGAGCTGGATCGATCCGTTCATCATTCTGATGGCCCTGCCGGGCGCGCTTTCGGGGATTCTCTGGATGCTGTTTATCACGCAGACGACGTTCAGCGTGCCTTCGCTGATGGGTTCGATCATGTGCATCGGCGTGGCGACGGCAAACAGTATTTTGATGGTGGTGTTCGCCAACGACCAGAGGCTCGAAGGGATGGATTGCCGCAGCGCGGCGCTGGCGGCCGGCCATACGCGCATCCGCCCGGTGCTGATGACGGCGGCGGCGATGATCATGGGTATGCTCCCGATGTCGCTCGGCCTCGGCGAGGGCGGCGAGCAGAACGCGCCGCTCGGGCGCGCGGTGATCGGCGGTCTGCTGATGGCCACGGTCACCACGTTGTTTGTCGTGCCGCTGGTCTACAGCGTGCTGCGCAAGAAGGTGCCGGTCGATTACGACAAGAAGATCGAAGAAGAGGAACGCGAGGATATCAGCGTCTATCTGCAATGACCGGAATGAGACAATGTCGGAGATAAGACCAGGGGGGCGGAACGGGTTGACGGAAAACAGCGAAGAAGCTCTGCGGGCGGAAATCGAGGCATTGCGCCGCCAGTTGGCCGAGCGCCCCGCGGAGAGCCATGCGCACCCTCACGGTCACCGCTCGAAGCGCCCTTCGGCCGGAGTTCTGTGGTCGCTGGCGCTGGTGGGCGCGGCCATCCTGGTGGCGGCTTTCTTCGCCGGCTACCTGCCGCAGACCAGCCGCGAGACGGCGCTGGCGAAAGAGTCGAAGGATGAAGGCGCGGCGCTGCCGCCCGTCAATGTAGTGCTGGCGCACCGTTCGCCCGCCAAAACGGAACTGGTGCTGCCGGGCAGCATCGAAGCCATCACGGAAGCGCCCATCCTGGCGCGTGCCTCGGGGTATATCAGGAAGCGCATCGCGGATATCGGGGACCACGTGAAAGAAGGCCAGGAGCTGGCGGAAATCGAAGCTCCGGAACTCGGCCATCAGGTGGCGCAGGCGCGGACGCAGGTGCAGCAGGCGTCGTCGGCGCTCGAAGAGGCGAATGCCAACCTCGAGCAGGGCAAGACCAACACGGAAATGGCGCGGCTCACTTCCGAGCGCTGGAACAGCCTGGTCGCGCGGGGCGCGGTGGCGCGGCAGGATGCCGATACCTACCGGGCGCAGTACGAGGCGCAGCGGGCGGGAATGCAGGCGCTCGAGAAGGCGGTGGCGGCGGCGAAAAGCAATGTGTCCGGCGCCGAAGCCAACGTGGCGCGGCTGCTCGAAATGCAGAGCTATCTGGTCGTTCGCGCTCCGTTCGCCGGTGTGATTACGCAGCGTAACGTGGACACGGGCGCGCTGGTGAACGAGGGCAATACCCTGCTCTACCGTATCGCCCAGAACGACACGCTGCGCACGTTCGTGAACGTGCCGCAGGCGGACGCGGTCTCGATCCACGTGGGCCAGACCGCGGATGTGACCATCGCCAGTATGCCTTCGAAGAAGTTCGCGGGAACCGTGACACGCACGGCGAACGCGCTCGATCCGGGGACCCGCACGCTGCTCGCCGAAGTGCAGGTTTCCAATAAAGAGGGTCTGCTGCTGCCGGGCATGTATGCACAGGTCAATTTCACGACGCTGCGCGCCGAGCCGCCGATCATCATTCAGGGCGATGCGCTGATCCTGCGCTCGAATGGTCCGCAGGTCGCGGTGGTTGGAGCGGGTGACGTGATCCACTACGCCAAAGTCCAGGTGGGCCGCGATTACGGCGACCGCGTGGAGATTCTGGGTGGCATCGACGACGATGCGCGGCTGGTGGTGAATCCGGGCGACGTGGTGCAGGAAGGCGTCAAAGTGAAGCCCATGATGCTGGCCGCGGCCAATAACAACGGCAACAACAAGAAGTAATTGCTTCTTTGCACGGTTCGCGACTGCCGTCTGCCGCTCGCGCGCGAGGGGCAGAGCTATCGATGTCCGCGCGGGCACTCCTTCGATATTGCGCGCAGCGGGTACGTCAATCTGCTGCAGCCGCAGGACCGGCGTTCGAAACAGCCGGGCGATACGGCCGCGGCGGTGGCGGCACGGCGGCGCCTGCATGACCGGGGCGTGACCGCGCCTTTCGTTGAAGGGATTCGCGCGGCGGCCCGGGTGGCGGATTCCGATATCGTGCTCGATGCCGGGTGCGGGGACGGCTTCTATCTGGGGCATCTGGCGGGCGAGCGGCATGGCGTGGACATTTCGGTTCCCGCGATCGATGCCGCGGCCAGGCGATTTCCCGATTGCGAGTGGGTGGTGGCGAATGCG
>DASPQQ010000205.1:0-4708 GCA_035624885.1 Bryobacteraceae bacterium
CCCGAATCCGATTACGGGCGCCTCACGACTTTGTCCGCTTTAACCCAATACCTCGCGTCGAAAGCAACTTACCTGCGGCCGTAGTGGCCCAGGTATTCGGCCTTCGCCAGCGTATGTGAGCGAAGGGCTCGCTCGAGGGTGTCGCGGCGCGCTCCACGCGGCAGTCCCAGCGAAGGGACGTCAACAGCGAACAGGCGGAAGAAATAGCGATGCGAGCCCCGGCCTCGCGGCGGACACGGGCCGCCATAACCCTCGTTTCCGAAATCGTTTGTGCCGGACGTCGCGCCTGCAGCGCTGTCGCCCTCTTCGAGCGCGTGCAGGGAAGCGGGAATGTCCCAGAGGAGCCAGTGATTCCAGGTTCCCCCAGGAGCGTCGGGGTCGTCCACGATCAGTGCGAAACTTTTCGTATTCGCCGGTTCTCCAGCCCACTCGAGGGCCGGCGAAAGATCCTCCCCATCGCACGTGAAACGCCGGGGAATGGCGGCGCCATTGGCAAAAGCGGCGGTAGTGACGCGGAATGACATGGTGTCCTCTCAATGCACACGTACGGGCAGAAAGATCGTTCGTCCCTGGCGATTCACGCGGACCAGCGCGGGGCGATCGCCCGATTTCTGCAATGCCGCGCGCAGTTCCTCGGCGGAACGGACCGGCTGCCGATTGACTTCCTGAATCACATCGCCCTCCTGAATTCCGGCCTCCGACGCCGCGCTGCCCGGCGCGACCCGGTCGGCCACGAGACCCTGTGCCGTGCGCGGCAACCCGAGACGCTCGGCGAGATCAGGCGTCAGCGGCTCAACCGACAAGCCGAGCTGGCCAGGCGCGGGCGCGCCGCCTCCCGGAGCCCGGCCGGACCGGTTCGCCTCCGGTTTGAATTCATCAAGAGTCGCATGCATGTCGAGCGGCTTGCCGTCGCGCAGAATCTGCAGTGTCACCTGAGCTCCCGGACCCGCCGCGGCGACACGATTGCGCATCGTATTGACATCGTTGATCGGCGTGCCATTCATCGCAAGAATCACGTCGCCGGATTTGAGGCCCGCGCGTTCGGCCGCGCCGCCGCGGGAAACCTGATTGACCAGCACGCCCCGCACTTCCTTCATCCCGAGGCTCGCCGCCAGATCCGAATTGATGTACTGGATCGTGACGCCCAGTTGTCCTCGCGAAACCTTGCCCTTCGTGATGAGCTGATTCATCACGCTGGTGGCCATGTTGGACGGAATCGCGAACCCGATCCCGATGCTCTCTCCCGTCGAGGAAACAATCTGCGAATTGATGCCGATCAGTTCGCCGCGCGTGTTCACCAGCGCGCCGCCCGAGTTGCCGCGGTTGATGGGCGCGTCGGTCTGGAGGAAGTCCTCGAAGCTGCCGTCGCTCAGATCGGTGCGGCGTCCCTTGGCGCTGATGATCCCCGCGGTCACGGTTTGTCCGAGTCCCAGCGGGTTGCCCACGGCGAGACAAATGTCGCCCACCCGCACCTTGTCGGAATCGCCGGGCGTGAGCACGGGCAGATTCGTCGCCTCGATCTTCAGCACCGCGAGATCGCTCGGTGCGTCGGATCCGGTCAGCTTCGCCTTGAATGTCCTTCGGTCGCCGAGATCGACGGACATTTCCTCCGCGCCATCCACCACGTGGTGATTGGTCAGGATATAGCCGTCGGAGCGCACGATGACACCCGATCCCAGAGCGTGCTCCACTTCGTCACGGGGAGCGCCGAAGTTCCGTTGCCCCGGCTCGCCGAAGAATCTGCGAAAGAATTCATCCCCGAGGAACGGAAATTGCCCGCCCGCCTTCACGCGGCGCGCGGAACGAACCGTAACCACGGCGGGCGCAACGCGGTCCACCGTATCGGCATACGACTGAACTGTTCCCTGCGGTGAGATGTTCCCGGCCGGAGCCGCGGCGCCGGCATGATCGCGGTCCGGAACGATTGAGGAAGCAGCGGACCAGGGATGTGACTGGCACGAAACCAGCATCCCGCAGCCGACCAGAAGAACCAGACTTCGCATCGCCCGTTCCTTTCTCATCAGGTGCACGCCTTGTGCCATCGCGCATTCAGCCTTTCACGCAGACGAGCGGCTCGAGCCGCGCGACGCGCCGCGAGAGTCCGGCGCGTTCGGCGGATTCAACCACGGCTGCCACGTCCTTATAGGCCCCGGGCGCCTCTTCCGCCACGCCGCGCATGGACGGGGAACGGATCAGGATGCCTCGCCCGGCGAGTTCGTCCACCAGTTGCCGGCCGCGCCAGTGTTTCGTCGCCTGGGCCCGGCTCATCTGCCTGCCTGCTCCGTGGCAGGAGGAGCTGAACGCGCGGCTTTCGCTCTCCGCCGTACCGACCAGAATGTACGATGCCGTCCCCATGGTGCCGCCGATGAGCACCGGTTGCCCGATGGCGCGCAGCGCTTCCGGAACCGACGGATGATTCGGCCCGAAAGCGCGCGTCGCGCCCTTGCGATGCACGAAAAGGCGCTTCACCTCGCCATCGATCCGGTGCGGTTCCACTTTGCAGGTGTTGTGCGAAACGTCGTAGAGGACTGACAGCCGGGCCTGCGGCATCACCTCCGCGAACGCGCGGCGCACCAGGTGCGTGATGATCTGCCGATTCGCCAGCGCGCAGTTGATCGCCGCGCGCATGGCTCCGAGGTAACGCTCACCGAGCGGCGATTCAATGGGAGCGCAGGCGAGCTCGCGATCGGGCAGCCGGATCCCGTACTCCGCCGCGCGAACCACCATCTCGCGCAGAAATTCCGTCCCGATCTGATGACCGAGACCGCGCGACCCGCAGTGAATGCTGACCACGATATCGCCGCCGTGAATGCCAAAGGCTTCGGCCGAGCTCGGGTCGAAGATTTCCTTCACTTCCTGAACTTCGAGATAGTGGTTCCCGGAGCCGAGAGTGCCCATTTCGTTGCGCTGCCGGTGCTTGGCGAACTCCGATACTTCCGCGGGGCGCGCCTCCGCCATGCGGCCGTTCTCTTCGGTGCGGCTGAGATCGGCCTGTATTCCGTACCCCTTCTCGAGCGCCCACTGCGCGCCGCCTTCGAGCATGGCGTCCAGTTCAGCATCCGTCAGCTTGAGCAGCCCGTGGCTCCCGACCCCGGCGGGAATGTGACGATAAAGCGCGTCCGCCAGTTCTCTCTTGAGCGGCGCGACGTCCTGCGCGGTAAGCCCGGTCAGCAGCGTGCGAACCCCGCAGGAGATATCGAAGCCAACGCCTCCCGCCGAAACCACGCCTCCCTGTTCGGCATCGAACGCAGCCACCCCGCCAATCGGAAAACCGTAGCCCCAGTGCGCATCCGGCATCGCGTAGGCGGCCTGCTGAATGCCCGGCAGACTCGCCACATTCACGATCTGCTCGCGAACTTTCTCATCCATTTCGCGGATCAGCTCTTCCGTGGCGTAGAGCACCGCCGGCACACGCATGTTGCCTTCCGGCGCAATGCGCCATTCCTCGCTCGAAACACGCTGCAATTGATCTGTATTCATACATCCACCACACATTGGGCGATCCATTCGCCGCCCTCGTTCTGCCTGACCGACAAAGCGGTACAGGTCGCTCCTTTGACCTCCACCACCGGTTCGTGACGCCCGATATCGATCGCTTCTCCCCACGCCCGTCCGTGCAAATGGCGGCCCTGAATGTCGACCTCGAAGCGGCCGAAAATCAGGCGGTTCGCGGACATCTCGTAAATCAGCGCATTCAGCCAGTCGAGCAGAAGGATGTCGTCATCGGGCGCTTCGCGTTCGACAACCACGCTGCGTTCCGGCACGATGCCCGCGGGATCGGTGATTACCGCTGTCAGGGAAATCGCCGCCTGGCGGAACGCCTCTTCCTTCGTGGGGCCGATGCCGCGCACGCCGATGTCGGCGCCGTGCGAAAAATGCTCCCAGCGCGGCGTTGCGATTGGATTTGGAATTTCAGACGACATCGATTTGCAGCCGGTTGTCCTGGTTTATTGTCACTCTGGTTCCGAACGGTTTTCCTTCGCGATCCAGAATTCCTTTCAGCCAGCAGGCGTCTGCCGCCGAGACTCTGCGCAGGCTGAAGCGATATGTTTCGAACGGCGTCATCTCAATCCTGACGAGACGGTGCGTGGACCGATCGAGTGTCACGAAGTAAGCCAGCACGAGTTGCGTCCGGTATTCTTCGTATCCTTCGATGCCTTCGTAATCGTTGATGAAATCGCCGCAGCCATAGAGAATCGGTTTGCCCTGGTGAATCTCGATGGCTTTCCGGTGATGCGAGGAGTGGCCGTGAATCACGTCTGCGGCGCTGCTATCGATCAGGCGATGGGCGAACGCGCGCTGGTGCGGCGGAATTTCGTAACCCCAGTTTCCGCTCCAGTGCAGCGAAACGACGGCGATATCGCCGGGGCGTTTTACCGCATTTATCTGTTCCGAAACATGCGTCGCAGTGGATTCGGAAAGATCGGGCAGGAATGAGATGCCGGGTTTTGTGGCTGTCGCGCTCCACCATTGCGGCGTGCCGCTGTCATCCGTGGCGAAAGCGAAGATCAGAAGTCTGCCTGCGCCGAAGTCGATGATGCAGGGGCTGAGAGCTTCACACAGATTGAGCCCCGCGCCTGCCGTTCCGATGCCGGCGCTGCGCAGCGAACGGAGTGTTTCCTCGAGGCCGGCGCGGCCCCAGTCGAGCACATGATTGTTGGCGAGAACGCAGCAATCGATCTTCGCCGCAGTGAGACAAGGCACGTTT